>JBJKPL010000034.1:0-3680 GCA_046706345.1 Candidatus Sulfidibacterium sp. | reverse complement strand
ATGTTCCCTGAGGCAGGCTGGGTGATGATGGGCGACTGGTAGCTGCTGATGGGATTCCTCGCCGGTCTTGTTTCGCCTTGATGATCCGAGAGGCTGGAATAGCCCACCAGACCGAACCATTCTTCCGGATTGTCGTCGTGCACCTCCGGGTTGCCAGCTTTCCACCATCCGTCGCTGTAATTGAAAATACAGGCGCCGGTGGCGCCGCCGTTCACCAGCGACTGGTACATGTACAGATCCCCGCTGGCCTGTTCTGCCAGGCTGTTGCCGCCATAGCCCCAGTTGCCGGGGCCGGAAGGCGAAACGGATAAGCCGAACTCGGTGATCACCAGCGGCTCTGCCGGCGCCATCGCTTTTAACTGACTTATGTAATCGCGGTACTTGTCCAGGAAATTCACCGTCACCGGATTGTAGATATAAACATTGTACGCATTGAAATCAAAAAGATGGGCATCTATGTAAGTTCCGTTGGAAGAATTCGAGATGCTCACCGGAATGCCCGGAGCTTCCCTGTGAATAATGTCTGTCAGGTCTTTCCAGAGGGCCGTGGTCTGGTCATATCCCACGGTGAAGACGTGGTCTGCCAGCGGTTCGTTCATGATCAGATAACCGATGATGTTGGGGTAATTCTTTGAATAACTTAGGGTGTTTTCTACATTGGCTTCCGCCTGACTGATAAAATTCGGATCGGAGAAGTCCCCGTTGGGATCGATCCAGATCCCCATGATGATCTTCAGAGGATACGATTTCAATACTTGCAGCTCGTCGTTGGTCAGGGCCCCCCAGGTGCGGATGGTATTAAAACCTGCCGCCACGATGCGGTTCATATCAAAGCGGAGCTGATCAGGATCGAAAGCATGATTGTAGGGTGTTTCTCCCGGTAACGCCCCCACTTCATACCCGATGCCTTTCACGAAAAATTTCTTTCCATCGATGTAATAGTACCCGTCCTTGACTTCTACCTTCTGGGCCTGACCTGCCATCGGAAGCATCCAGAAAATCAAGAAGAGGAGAAGGATAGGCAGAAAAGAAATTTTTACAGATTTCATGATAAAAATTAGGTGGCCTGTGCCGGATCCTCGTTCCGGAGCTTTTTGTATTTGGGAACTTGCATTCGCTCGTTAACGGATACAAAGATACCCGATTTCAGGTTGCTTCAGGTTGCTGAAGCAGGAAAATCGTTTCGCGGATTTTTATTAATTTTATCACCCCGGGAAAGCGTGATTTTCTGCAAACAATCAGACAGACCTTCATTTCCTGACGACAATTGGTTAACCGATATACCTGAAAAATGAAAAAACCATCCCCAATGATCCGAAAAGGAATTTGTTTTTCTTTTCTGATTGCTCTGTTTCCCATCCTGATGCAGGCCCAACCTGCTCAAGATTCCCTGGCGGTTTCCATGGCCCGGTTTTTTGATTCCCTGGTGCCGCAGCAAATGCAGGAGACTCATGTTCCCGGCCTGGTGGTTTCGGTCGTTCGCGGAGACCGTATTTTGTTTGAAAAAGGCTATGGAGCGGCTGATATTCAGCGAAGGCAGGCCGTCGATCCGCAGCAAACGATATGGCGCCTGGCCTCCATCTCGAAAGTGGTCACCGCCACGGCGGTGATGCAGCTGGTGGAACAGGGAAAACTCGACCTGGACCGTGACGTGAACGCCTATCTGAAAACTTTTCAAATCCCTGAAAAATTCGGAAAGCCCATCACGTTGCGCGAGCTTCTGACCCATACCGCCGGTTTCGACGATCGTTACATCGGGAAGTCTTTCAGGACGCAGGCGGAAAGACCTCCCTTGCGGGAATTTGTGAAAAAGCTGCTCCCGGCACGGATATTCCCTCCGGGTGAAGTGTATGTGTATTCCAACCTTGGTCTGGCTTTGGCGGCCCTGGTGGTGGAAAATGTCAGCGGGCAGGATTTTAATGATTATTGCCGGCAGCATATCTTCCTGCCCCTGGGGATGAAAGAAACCAGTTTCCGCCTGGATCCGGCGCTGAAAAACCATCTTTATCAGGGTTATATTTTCCAAAATGGGAATTTTAAAGCCGTACCCTTTGATTTTCTCGGTGATTACCCCGCCGGGCAATTGCTGTCCACTGCATCCGAATTTTCCCGTTTTATGATTTGTCAACTCAATGATGGCATGTTGGACGGTGTCCGCATCCTGAGCCCGAAAACCGTTACACGGATGCAATCGACTCAGTTCACCGAAAACCCAAGGCTGAACGGATCCATTGGTTTTGTTGTCGATATTTTTCAGGTGGACGGCAACAAGGTGGTGGCCCACGATGGAGGCTATCTGGGAACGGCAACGCGCATGTGGTTGCTGCCGGGACAGAAAACGGGACTTTTTATGGCCACCAATATCATGAATATGGGGGCCATTCAGAAGGTGAGCTATGCTTTTGTAAAACGTTTTTTTGACCAAACGCAACCTCCAAAAGTAAAATATCCCCTCGATAGCCTGCCGGCATATGATCCCCATGTGGCGAAATTTACCGGTTTCTATCGCCTGGCACGGTATGCTCACAGCGACATTACAAAAATGGGCGTGCTGACCAGCCACGGCATTGAACTGCCCATCTGGAAGAACAATCAGGGCATGCTGATGATGTACAATCTTTATGGGAAACCCCGCCGGATGATCCAGGTCCAGCCGGGGGTCTTTCAGTCCATCGACGATGATTATTCCATTGCTTTTCATCTGGATCGCAACGGAAACCCTACTTTTTTGTTTACTTCCGGAACGGGAGCTTTTGAAAAAGTGCCGGCTTTTTATACCATCCGGATCCAACGCCTTTTGCTGGGCGCCCTGCTGGCTTTTTTTGTTCTGATCCTGTTGTTGCGCAAGGGGACCCGTTTTTTGCCTTCAGGCCGATGGAAAGAACGCAACCTGTCGGTTCAGCACCGAAAGATCCGGAAAACGAGCTCCTGGACGGCTTCCTTATTTTTACTGCAATGGCTCGGACTGGGACTCGCCCTTTTTGTAGTGCGTCCCGCTTATGAAACGTTCACCATAGGCCTGGCTTATGGTGTAGGTCCTGTACTTTATGTTGTGCAGGTCATCCCGTTTGTCGCAATCCTCTTTTTGATTTTTACTGGGATCCATTTTGTGAAAATACTGAAAGAAAAAAACTCCTCGTGGAAAATCGGCGTGTTTTATGGCCTGTTCATCCTGAGTGCGTTGCTTTACCTGGTATTGCTGAATTACTGGAACTTGTTGGGATTCCGGTTTTAATCCGGAAGCGGGCATTCTGGTTAAAAGACTGTTTCTGCGCCTGATTTTAGTGCATCACGGTCTTTTTAAGAAAGAAATCTCTCATAAATTCCAATGCTTTCAAATGAGGCAGGCGCTCTGCATGTTGTGTTTTGCCCAGGATCATCGTTTCATAGGAAACGGGTTTGCAAGCCGGCCACACCGGCAGACCCGGGCCGTTGGGATTGCCGGTTTTGGCGAAATTCACCCAGAACGATGACATGATATTTTCAAGTTGGTGATCTGCTGCCGTCCAGGGCCTTATTTTACTGACATCCAGATTGTGGTATGCATAACCCAGCTCTCCCGAGTGGAAAGCACCGTAGTTTTTTTGCCCCTTGCCAAAAGGTACATTTCTTGTGAAATGATAAAAATAAACCGCCGATTTACCGGTTTGATCCTGCAAACTCATCCATTCGAACATTTG
>JBJKPL010000033.1:0-22977 GCA_046706345.1 Candidatus Sulfidibacterium sp. | reverse complement strand
GGTCAGATCACACACCACATGCAGCACATGGCCACCCCCGATGGCGTAACCGTTCACCATGGCAATGACCGGTTTGGGAATGGACCGGATTTTCCGCTGGACATCCAGCACATTCAGACGCGGTACGCCGTCCTTGCCGATGTAGCCGCCTTTGCCTTTTACATTCTGGTCGCCGCCGGAGCAAAAGGCCTTGTCGCCTTCCCCGGTAAAAATTACCGAATAGATGTCCATGTCCTCCCGGCAAATGTCCATGGCTACCGCCATTTCCGTCGTGGTTGTTGGGGTGAATGCGTTATAATATCTTGGTCTGTTGATGGTTATCTTTGCGATGTGATTCCACTTTTCAAATTTAATTTCTTCGAAATCTCTGATCTTTTCCCAATTTCTTTTGTTCATGATCTTAAATTTTTTGTGTCTGCGAAGGTACGTAATTTTTAAAGATTTCCGGGGAAATTCGTAGCTTCGCACAAGGCTGAATACCGAACGAATTGAAAACAAATGAAATTTGATATCCCCCTGTTAGAGGGAAGGTTAATAAAAAGATATATGCGTTTTCTTGCGGATGTGGAGCTGGAAGACGGGCGGGTAGTCACGGCGCATTGCACCAACTCGGGCTCCATGAAAAGTTGTATCGAAGAAGGCGCCCCGGTGTTCCTGACGCCGGTGAATGACCCGAAGCGCCGAACGCAGTTTACCTGGGAAATGATCCATATCAACGGAGGATGGATCGGGATCAATACCCTGGTGCCCAATGTGCTTGCTTTCGAAGCCATCCGGGACTGGAAAATTGAAAAACTGAAAGGCTATACCACCGTCCGCAGGGAAGTGACTTTTGGCGACAGCCGGTTTGATATTTATGCGGAGAATAGTCATGAACGGTGTTTCGTGGAAGTGAAAAACGTGACACTGAAGGAAGGGGACTTCGCTTTATTCCCTGATGCGGTAACCACCCGCGGAAAAAAACACCTGGAAACTTTGATTCGCGTGAAAAAGCAGGGCATCCGTGCGGTCATGCTGTATGTCATCCAGCGAATGGATGTGCAGCAGTTTGGCCCCGCCAGTGCCATTGATCCTGAGTATGCCGCCACATTGCAAACAGCGTATGGGGCAGGAGTGGAAATTATTCCCGTTCAGGCCAAAGTAACACCGGAGCAAATTGAAATAGTGAAAGAATTGCCTTTTGAGATCTAGATACGGAAATACCAAACCCCGAGTTAATTCCGGTAGTCGCAACAAGGATTTATTTTCTTAACTTTATCAAATACATTAGAAATCCATCCATTGACTATGAAAATACTTGGAAACCTGATTTGGCTATTGTTTGGCGGATTGGTTACGGCCATCGAATATTTTGTGGCCAGTATTTTATTGTTCATCACCATCATCGGTATTCCATTCGGATTGCAGACACTGAAAATTGCTGAGTTAACGCTGTGGCCCTTCGGTAGAGACACCCGGACAGTGGAACATGCATCAGGGTGCCTGACCACGCTGATGAACATCCTATGGATCCTCATCGGTGGCATTTGGATCAGCCTGACGCACGTGTTATTCGGTATTTTGCTCGCCATCACCATCATCGGAATTCCGTTTGCCAAACAACATTTTAAACTGGCGGCCCTGGCCCTGGCGCCTTTTGGCCGGGAGGTAATTTATACCTGAATCTGCCTTGTTCCTTCTGCACCTGCAAAATAAGCGCCGTTTTAAATGTATTATATTTACAGGTCAATAGGGCAATAAAATATATTTATGGCTTTTTAAGCTTATAAATAAAAAATATAGCTTTTTAAGCTTATAATTCGTATATTTGCAGAAAATGGTTTCAAAATGAAAAAAGCGGTCATCTCAGGAGATATCGTGGCATCCACCAGTTTGAATGATGCGGGTCGCGAATTCATTGAAAAAGCCTTCGAAGAGGTTCTTGGAGCGCTTCGCAAAACATTTGGAACCTATTCAAGGGTACTCAGGGGAGATTATCTGGAATGTGCGATTCCGCATGCCGAAGAGGCACTACGCATTGCCCTGGCAATAAAAAGTCATATCAAATCCTTGCCTTTGGCAAAAAAATCCCTCTATGATACCGATAAAAGAGCCCGGGTATTTAAGACCTATGGAATCCGCCTGGCCATTGGATATGGTGAGTTGAGTCGTTTTGATCCCGACAAGGGGATAATCGACGGGGAAGCCATTTATTTATCCGGCAGGACGATCAATGAATTTTCGACCTACAACAAGGAGCGCATCGTCATCAAAAATACCTTGTTTTTCGTGTCAAATGATGACTTGCTGAACCGGGAAATGGAACCGCTCCTGGGCCTGCTGGATGTGCTGCTCAGCAAGGCGACGCCGAAACAATGCCAGGTGCTTTATCTTAAGCTGATGGGATTCACCGAAGAAATGATTGCCACCAAACTGAAAACCTCGCAGTCGGTCGTTAATCAGCATTCGACGAGCGTGGGCTGGAATGCCATTGAAAAGTCGGTCCGCTATTTCGAAGAGAAAATGAAAGGGCATTAAAATGAATTTCTACCAGTTACTGATCCTTCAATTGATCGCTCATCTGATCTCTGATTTTGCGTTACAACCCAAAAAAGGAGCGGATGA
Source organism: Candidatus Sulfidibacterium sp. (assembly GCA_046706345.1). GTDB lineage: Bacteria > Bacteroidota > Bacteroidia > Bacteroidales > F082 > Sulfidibacterium. The sequence continues at coordinate 20,373 of JBJKPL010000033.1, read as the reverse complement.
GAAAAACAAACTGGGTTTTAAAAGCCCTTACCTGAAATGGCATGTTGTGGTTACCTTCCTCGTTGCCTGGGTTTTTTCGTTTCAGCTGCAATTTGTCTTTGCTGCATTTGCCATCGCGGCATTGCATGGACTGGAAGACGGCATGAAAAAATTCTTCAGTAAGGCTTCAGCGACAAAAAGATACGCCTTTTTTATCGATCAGGCCATTCATTTGCTGATGATCTTCCTGGTCGTCACTTTGTATGCCCACTATTTTGCCCTGGTACCCCTTTTTAAGATACCTCTGAATGAAAGAATCCTGTTCATAATCGCCGGGTTTATTTTCTGCACCAAACCTTCAAATATCATGATCAAGGAGATTTTCCGGGCATTTGATATCCAGGCTGTCAATCCCGAAAACGAGGAACTTCCCAATGCAGGAAAACTCATTGGCATTATTGAGCGTTTTTTGGTATTCCTGTTCATCCTCATCCATCAGTTTGAGGCAGTGGGTTTTCTGATTGCGGCAAAGTCTATCTTAAGATTTAAAAACGACGATTCCCTGAAAACCGAATATGTACTGATCGGGACCTTGTTGAGTTTTGGGATCGCAATTGTTTGGGGTGTCCTTGCAATTCAGGGCTGGTAAGCTGGCTTTGGGATGATTCCTTTGTCAAAAAAGGTTTATTGGCTTAGCGGAAATTGATAAATCAATCTGTTTCAGAATTTTTTCTCAAGGCAGGGAACGCCCTGTTTCCTATTCATTTTAAAGATCTGGAAAATTTTTCTGAATGACCCGGAAAATATTTAAATTTGTAGCTAATCAGCCAAAAAATTGCCCATTCCATCGTTTTGAAACAATTTTGAATTAATTAACCTTTTAAATAGTTTAACCCATGAAAAAAATCATTTTTACAGCAGTTTTTATGCTGATAGGGGTCATGGTATTTGCCCAGACTCACTTATACGTTAACCCGAAGTTTTCCGAAATTGCAAGCCATCAAAAAATTATAGGGATTATTCCTTTTAAGACCACCCTCCAACTTCGTCCCAAACAAATGAGGGACATTTCTGCCGATCAATTGAATAAAATGGAAATTGACGAAGGACAGGGAATTCAGGAGGCCATGTATTCCTGGTTTCTCAAAAGAAAGGAAAGAGGCAAGCTGACAGTGGATGTGCAGGATCCCTCCATCACCAATGTTAAATTAAAGAAAGCCGGAATTTCAGCAGCAAATTATGATGAATATACGCCTGCGCAGATGGCCAAGATCATGGGAGTTGATGCGATTATTATGGGAACCATGAAGACCACGAAACCTATGTCAGCCGGAGTCTCGGCGGCTTTGGGAGTTTTGGTGGGTTTTTGGGGTGCTACCAACCGGGCCACCATGAATCTGTTTATCTACAACGCCGCTGATGGTGCGCTTTTATTGAATTATAACAAAGCCGTTGCCGGTTCCCTGGGAAGCAGCGACGACGCTCTGATCAATATTCTGATGAGAAAGGCCTCCCGCAGGATTGCCTATGTATCAGACTAAACCGCAGTACTAATTTAAAAAAACAGTTATGGCTCAAAAAATGCAGGGGCAGGCCGGTTCCGGTGCTATTTACGGACTGGGATTTATAGGCGCTGCCGTTTATTTCATCTCTACCGCCACCAGTTTCTGGGTAGGCGTTCTGGGTTTTGTCAAAGCCATTGTATGGCCTGCGCTTCTCGTTTATGAAGCATTTAAAGGTCTCGCGGCTTAAACTGAAAACGAAAAATGCGGACCGCCCAGGCGGTCCGCATTTCAGTGATTTCTGAAACCGAAGGATGTTTGGTTTTTCCCTTCTGTCCCTGGCTACAAAGGAATATTTCCGTGTTTTTTCGCCGGGATCCTTTCGGATTTGTTTTGCGTCATTTCCAGGGCTTGTATCAGTTTTTTCCGCGTGTTGCGGGGGTAGATGATCTCGTCGATATATCCCACCTCGGCGGCTTTGTACGGGCTGGCAAAATTGTCGCGGTATTCCTGTACTTTGTCTTTCCGGGCCTCCGGGTCGGTATTTCTGAAGATGATGTTGACGGCGCCTTCCGGACCCATCACGGCAATTTCAGCCGTCGGATAAGCGTAATTCACATCGGTGCCGATATGTTTCGATGACATCACATCATAAGCCCCGCCGTAAGCTTTCCGGGTGATCACGGTAATGCGCGGAACGGTGGATTCGGCAAAAGCATAGAGCAGCTTCGCGCCGTGTTTGATGATGCCGCCGAACTCCTGGGTGGTTCCCGGAAGGAAACCCGGTACATCTTCGAAGGTGATCAGCGGAATGTTGAAGGAATCGCAGAAGCGCACAAAGCGGGCGGCCTTGGTAGAACTGTCGATGTCTAGCACCCCGGCCAGCACCTGCGGCTGATTGGCCACGATACCGACGGAGCGACCGCCGATGCGGGCAAATCCCACGATGATATTCTGTGCATAATGCGGCTGGACTTCCAGGAAATGCCCGTTGTCGATCACGGAGTGGATGATGTCCTTCATGTTATAAGGTTTGTTCGGATCCACCGGAATAATGTCATCCAGGTGGGGATCTTCACGGTTGGGATCGTCGGTGCACGTCTTGCGCGGCGGATCTTCCATATTGTTCAGCGGCAGGAAGCTCATCAGTTCGCGGATGGTCATCAATGCCTGTTCTTCGTCGTCGGCCGAGAAATGGGCCACCCCGCTTTTCTTGTTGTGGGTCATGGCACCGCCGAGCTCTTCTTTGGTCACTTCTTCATGGGTTACCGTTTTGATCACATCCGGCCCGGTGACAAACATGTAAGAAGTTTCTTTTACCATCAGGATGAAATCGGTGATGGCCGGAGAGTAAACCGCACCACCGGCACAAGGTCCCAGAATGGCGGAGATCTGCGGGATTACGCCCGAAGACCTGACATTTCTGTAAAAGATATCCGCATAACCGGCAAGACTTTCCACGCCTTCCTGAATACGGGCTCCGCCCGAGTCGTTCAGCCCGATGACGGGGGCCCCCATTTTCATGGCCAGGTCCATGATCTTAATGATCTTGTTGGCATTGGCACGGCTCAGCGACCCGCCAAAAACCGTAAAATCCTGTGCAAAGACATACATCAAACGGCCGTCGATCTTTCCGTAACCGGTCACGACACCGTCGCCCAGGATCTTGTTCTTATCCATTTCGAAATCCGTGGCCGTATGGGTCACAAATTTGTCGATTTCCACAAAAGTGCCAGGATCCAGCAGGGTCAGGATCCTTTCCCTGGCGGTTTTTCTTCCGGCCTTGTGTTGTTTGTCGATTCTTTCCTGACCGCCGCCCAGTTCGGCTTGTCTATGTTTTTCTTCTAAGATTTTGATTTTCGATTCCAGTGTCATGTTGTAATGCTTTTTGTAATCTGTTAAACACAATGTTACTCAAAAGTGATCAAGGGCTGATCGCCATCGATCTTATCTCCTTCTTTGACGAGTATTTTTTTCACCACGCGATCTTTGGCCACTTTATACTCGCTTTCCATTTTCATGGCAGAGACAATGATCACGGTTTCGCCTCCTTTGACGGCCTGGCCTTCTTCAACTAAAATTTTCACCACCTGTCCGGGCATGGGCGTCGAGATGGAGTCCGCATCCTCGTCTTCGTGGCCTTTCTGGCTTTTCATGTAACGACTTTCTGCATCAATGATCTCTACGTCAAGGGTTTCTTCGGGCGTTTCGACTTTATATTTTTTTAAACCGGAGGGAACCAGCTGGATGTTGTAATTTTTTCCGTTAAAGACAATGGAAAAGATCCCCGGTTCGGGTTCCAGCACATCGAGATCATAGATCCGATCGCCTACTTTTACTTTGATTTTGTCTTTTTCGCGGCTCAGAACCTCAATGGAACGTTCTTCGCCGTCTATTTTCACTTGATATGACATGTTTTCTTTGTTGAATTAAATGCAACCTACCGCTTTTTTTCTTCCAAAATCTTTCCAGGCGCTGGAATGAATGGCCACCCCATTGTGGTTACCGGAAGTTTGACTTTCGGCCAGCTTCAGATAATCGATGAATGCTGCCACGGCGGCAATGTCTTTGCATTCCTCACTGCAGCGTTGGTCGGCTTTCAGTTCTTTTTCATGATTCTGAATGAAATGGGTGGTATATTTTCCGGCTTTAAAGGCGGTGGCATCCATAATTTTATACAGGAAGGGGATGGATGTTTTCACCCCACTGACTTTGAAGGTCAACAGTGCCCTTTTCATTCTTTCGATGGCTTCCTGGCGGTTGTTACCCCAAACCACCAGCTTCGAGATCATGGGGTCGTAATAAATGGGGATGTCATAACCGCTGTAGGCGTAGGTGTCGTGCCGGACGCCGGGACCCAGCGGGAAATGAATGTTCCGGATCTTTCCGGGGCTGGGCATGAAATTGTTGTCGGGGTCTTCGGCATAAATCCTTACCTCGATGGCATGGCCGCGCTGGGAGAGGTCATCCTGTTTAAAACGCAGCGGTTCACCCAGGGCCACATTGATCTGCTCTTTGACCAGATCCACGCCCACCACCTGCTCAGTAATGGGATGTTCCACCTGCAAACGGGTGTTCATCTCCAGGAAAAAATAATTCAGGTTGTCGTCGGTGACGAATTCGATGGTGCCCGCCCCGGAGTAATTGACGGCCAGGGCGGCAGCCACGGCATGTTTTCCCATTTCCATCCTCACTTCTTCCGTCATGATGGGAGAGGGCGTTTCCTCCACTACTTTCTGGTGCCGGCGTTGTACCGAGCATTCGCGTTCAAAAAGATGAACACAATGGCCATGTTTGTCAGCCAGGACCTGAAATTCGATATGATGGGGCGAATTGATATATTTTTCAATGTAAACGGCATCGTTGCCGAAAGCGGCAAGGGCTTCTGATTTGGCAGCTTTTACCGAGGACAGGATATTTTCTTCCTTGTCAACCATGCGCATGCCTTTGCCACCGCCACCGGCACTGGCTTTGATCATCACGGGCAAACCGATCTCCTTGATGGTTTTGACGGCTTCCTCCAGGTCGGTGATCGGATCAGTGGTTCCGGGCACTACCGGAACCCCGGCGGCGATCATGGTTTTCCGCGCCGTGATCTTGTCGCCCATGGTATTGATGGCGTAAGCATCCGGGCCGATAAAAATGATACCTTCCTCTTTGCATCGTTCCGAAAAAGTGGCATTTTCTGATAAAAAACCATAACCCGGGTGAATGGCTTCCGCACCCGATTTCTTGGCAACTTCAATGATCTTCTCTATCTTCAGATAGCTTTCCGCTGAGGGTGCCGGTCCGATAAAGTAGGCCTCATCGGCATACCTCACATGCAGGGACGACCGATCCGCTTCGGAATACACAGCCACCGTCCGGATACCCATCTCACGACAGGTGTTCATAATGCGGATAGCAATCTCACCCCTGTTGGCAATTAGGATCTTTTTAAACATGATAATGGTTTTAGTTGTTTGAAAATGAGCCAATTAATACGAATCCCCAAAAAAATTGGCGGGGTAAAGATACTAAAATATAAATGTGATTGGCAAATCTTAATTTCAATTGGGGGTTATCGTTAGGTCCTTTTCAATGGTTTTCGGCCCGGGCGAAACGTTCGTTTTTTCTTGTTATTTGTGAAAAATCAGCAGCATAAACCGGCCGAAAAAATCGATGGAAACAGGATCAGAAAAATCTGCTTTGGTTATGAAAGCGTTGCATTTCCCAGGCAGTGTTTCACCGGAGGCAAAATCACTATCTTTGTTTGATCAATTATGGCAAGGTCATGGAGGAAAAAAATTTTGACATCGCAGCGGTCAGTAAGCTGAACAGGAACACCCTGATGGAACAACTCGGCATTGAATACCTGGAGGTACGGGAAGGGTGGATGCGCGCCCGAATGCCGGTAGACAGGCGGACCTTTCAGCCTTACGGGATCTTACACGGCGGAGCGACCATCGCCCTGGCGGAAACGCTGGCGAGTTTTGGCTCTGCGCTGATGGTAGACATGGAAAAATTTGATGTCCGGGGGCAGACGGTAACCGCCAACCATGTGCGCAGTGCCCGTGACGGTTGGGTTTTCGGCGAGGCACGGATCATCCATCATGGAAGAACTACCCACATCTGGAATGTGGATGTGAAAGACGAGAAAGACCGTTTGATCTCAACCTGCCGGTTGACCATCTTTGTTTCTCCAAAGAAAAAATAAGCGTTGTTGATTCCAGTCCCCGAAAGGGAAACCAAAAAACAGCTTGCTCCTGAACATGATCATCCGAAAAATAGTATCGAAAAATCTTCCGTTTGCTGCTTACCGTCTCTCCGGCGAGCAACAGGTTCACCTTGTCGTTCAAAAAGAAAAAGAAACCGCCCTTTTTGATTTTTCCGAAATCGAAGATCAAAGCGGTTTCGTGCTGGCCCCCTTTGACAGTTTCCTTAGCGGGAAGGCTATTTTACTGAAACCTTCCTTTCCGGTCAACGATGCATCCGGTATCAAAATACTGGAAGAATTCCTGGACCGGATCCCCGACGAACCCTTGCAGATTCCCGAAAAGGAAAAAAATAACTCCGGTAAGGAAACCTACCTCCGGCAGGCGCAGCAGATGATCGATGAGATGAAAGCAGGGCGTCTGGACAAGGTGGTGCTTTCCAGGATCCTGTTGGAAAACCTGACAGCGGATTGTGAACCCGACCTGTTGTTCGAACAGCTTTGCCGGCAATACCCGCGGGCTTTTGTGTATGTATTTCACCTGCCCGGCATGGGCCTCTGGATCGGGGCGACGCCTGAGACGCTGTTGCAGAAACAGGGAGATCACTTTGAAACCATGGCCCTGGCCGGCACGCAAAAGAAAGCCGATGGGATCGAAAAGGTTTCCTGGGGAAGGAAAGAGATCCGCGAACAGGCATATGTCTCGGACTTTATCGACAACTGCCTGCAACAACTCGATGTGAATTCCTATCAAAAGAGCCGGGCTGAGACCGTTTTTGCCGGTTCGCTGGCACACATTTGCACCCGATTCCAAATCTCCTTTTCAGAACTTGAAGGGAAAACGGGCGCGCTGATCCGGTTGCTGCATCCCACACCCGCCGTGTGTGGTATTCCCCGGGAAAAAGCCTGGCAGGTGATCAGGGACATCGAAAAACACCAACGCCGGTTTTATACCGGATTTTTAGGGCCCTGGAACCTCGGGAACGAGTCGCATCTCTTTGTGAATCTGCGGTGTGCCCGGATCCTGGAAAGATCCGTTGAGGTGTATGTCGGCGGCGGACTTACCGCTGATTCGGATCCCGAAAAGGAGTGGATGGAAACGCAGGATAAATCGCAAACCATTTTGTCGGCAATTGAAAATTTACGGAACTTTGCACCATGACATCCGATAAGAAAATTGTCAGCCTGCTGGCTGACTTGTTTGCAAAGAAAGGGCTTGAAAATATTGTGATCTCTTCAGGGTCGAGAAACGCCCCCATCATCCTGGCTTTTGGCAATCATCCGGAAATTAAAGCTTACAGTGTTATCGACGAGCGCAGTGCCGCATTCTTTGCCCTGGGCATCGCGCAGCAAACCGGGAAAGGCGTGGCCATTGCGTGTACTTCGGGAAGTGCCGTTCTCAACTATGCCCCGGCCATCGCGGAAGCGTATTATCAGAAAATCCCGCTGCTGATCCTGACTGCGGACCGGCCGCCTCACATGATCGACATCGGTGATGGGCAAACACTCCGGCAGGAAAATGTTTTTTCAGCCTATGTCAAAAAGAGTTACTCGTTGCCGATGGATTTTTCGAAGGAGGCGGATCCTGCCGGTGTGAACCGGATGATCAACGAAGCAATCGACCTCCTGCATTTTCCCGAGCCGGGACCGGTGCACATCAATCTACCGTTTGATGAGCCGTTATATAATATGACCGAGGAAGTCATGGAAGGGGAGGTGATCGATACCCGAATTCCCGTTACGGCGGTTGAAGAAAAAATTGAAAAGGATTTCGTTTCTACCTGGAACCAAAGTGGAAAGATCATGGTCCTGGCAGGACAGGCAAACCGTTCGGAAGCTTTGGGAGAAGTGCTTTCCCGGCTGTCGGCTTTTCCGCAGGTGACCATTCTGACCGAAACGACCTCCAACCTGTATCATCCCGACTTTATTGATGGCATCGACAATGCATTGACGACCATCCACCGCGATGAGTGGATGGATTTTTTTCCGGATTTTCTGATCACCCTGGGTGGAGCCATTGTATCCAAAAGGATCAAAAGTTTTCTTAGGCGGCAAAAGATCGATCATCACTGGCATATTTCCCTTTCGGGCGAAAAAATGGACACTTATTTTTCACTTTCCCAGGTGGTAGCAGCCCAACCGGCCGCATTCCTGGAAAGGATGGAGCCTTTCCTGAAAAGGGGAAACAGCAGTTTCCGCGAAAGTTGGCTCGAGAGGAAAATACGCACCGAGAAAGCAAGGCGGCAATATCTGGATTCTATCCCATACTGTGACTTGAAGGTTTTTGAAACGTTGATGGAAAATATGCCGGCGGGTTCGGTGCTTCATTTCGGTAACAGCACTCCGGTACGTTATTCGCAGTTGTTCGGAAGTACGCCGCAGTTCACCTATCTTTCCAATCGCGGGGTGAGCGGTATCGACGGACAAACCTCCACGGCATCGGGTGTGGCCTTTGCCAGTTCGGATCTCAATACACTCATCACCGGCGACCTGGCCTTTTTTTATGATTCAAATGCCTTGATGAACCTGAACCTGACTTCCAATTTCAGGATCATCGTTATCAACAACGGCGGTGGCGGAATTTTCCGTTTTATCCCCGGGCCCGATACCAGTCCGCAGCTGGAGCCCTTTTTTGTGGCCGAGCATAACTGGAAAGCGGAAAACCTGGCAGCCGCTTTTAATATTCAGTATTTTAAAGCAGAAAATTTACAGCAATTGGAAGCGGTGATCCCCCCGTTTTTTGACAAATTGCCACGGCCGGCCATTCTTGAGATCTTTACTCCGGCTGAAGTAAATGCGCGCATTTTGCGCGATTACTTTTCTTTCCTGAAAAGCATCAACCAGTGATTGGCCATGGCCAGTGGTTTGAGTAACGAACGGGCCGGCGAACGAAGAATTTCTTTGGATGACGGCAACAGCGAAATCATCACCGGTAAGGCCGAAAAAGCCAGTTCCACACTGCGGTAGAACTTCCCCAGCCCGATCCGGATTAAAAACATTTGCACATGTTCGTTGTGCAGCTCAACGCTGATCGCCGCAAAGGCCACCATCACAAACAGGGCACGCACCATCATGCCTGTCCCGATCCAAAAGCCTGTTTCGCTAAACCAGCGATGATCCGGTTTTCCGAAATCCCAGAAGAGGGCAGAAAGCACGACAATGATCACCAGCTGCGACCAGAAAATGGGTTTGCGCAGACGTTTTAATACCTTCCGGTACCGAAGGCCCATCACCATGAGGTACACCATGATGAAACCGTAACCAACAGATTGATATTCGCTATTGATCAGCAGTAAACCGCCGGGAATCGCCAGGATGTGAAGTAGTAGCAGGGGTATCGATTTGGGCCGGTCATCGTCCAAGGAAAAGAAGGTACTGTTTGAATGCTGACCGCTCTGCCAATTGAAATTGTTTTCCGGAGTTTGCAATCGCAGGGCCTTTTTCCCGATCAGATAGCCCAGTCCACCCGCGAACAATCCGAAAACAAAGTAAAAACCCAGCAGGAAAGTGAGGATCTGTCCATCCGTCGCCGGGTGGAAACCCAATTGTTTCAGTCCGAAGTTGATGATGTTGACGTAGATCTTCACGATGTTGAATCCGTAAACGATGATCAGGCCGACGATCTTGTGAAACAGCGCACTGGAAATGCTCAGTACGCCACCGGCCAGATAAGCCATCAGGTTATTCCCCAGGATCAGAATGGCGAACTCGATCAACAATGCTTCCAGAAAGATGCCGATCATCGGTCCCAGGATGATGGCGCTGGGAGATACTGATTTCATGATGGCCGTAATGAGCCCTGCGCGGATGATCAGGCCCCGATAGGGCCAGATCTGATAAAATCCGATCAACAGCAGTGTACCGAAAAATGCCAGTACGGATCCTGCGAAGGGAATACGTGTGTTGTGCAGGAAACTTCCGATGATGATCTCCACTGAGGCCCAGAGGCCTCCGATCACGGAAGCCCGCAGCCAGAGGCCGTCATTTTCGGGTGCCGTGCTCATGGACGGAGCTGTTTGGCACGGTCCATATCGTATAAGGTGTTGATGTTGGTGAAAAGATGATCGTTAAAAAAAGGTAGTTTTTCATCGATCTCCACGGATTTGAAACGGATCCTTTTGAAAAAATCCATCAGCTTGTAGTTTCCATCCAGGATGGCAGATTCCATTTCACCAAGGCAATTGGTGTTGTAGTAGGCGTTTAACGGTTCGATTAAAAAGGTTTCGTGCGAGGGGACCACCACCTGAAAATTCTCAATTTCCCTCAATAAATGGCGGAACAGGTCGGTTCCAACAAATGGGGTGTCGCAGGAAATGATCAGATTGTGCGGGGAGGTAGAATGTTTCAAACAGGTCAGGATCCCACCCATCGGGCCTACATCAAGGGCTTCATCCGCCAGGACAGGCAAGCCGAAAGACGCAAAAAGATCCGGAGTTCGGTTGGCGCTGATTAGCAATGTCCCGCAAAGCGGCCTTAAGCTTTCTATAGCGTAGGAAATCAAAGGTTTACCCCCGAAATCAACAAGTGCTTTGTCCTGACCCATGCGGCTGCTTTTTCCGCCGGCAAGAATAATTCCGGTAATGGTTTCTTTGCTTATCCGTGTCATCGGGATACTGTTTTTGTCTACCGGTTAATAAGGTATCAAATTTACAAAAGAAAGACCTTTCCACGGTAACCAGGTGCGATTTTTCTCAAGCCCTGACCTGCTTTTCACGGCAGAAAAAGACAGCTGTCACCGTAACTCAGGAAACGGAATTGGTTTGCTAAGGCGTAATCGTAAACATCTTTCCATTTTTCACCGATGAGTGCCGCCACCAGCAGCAGCAAAGTGCTTTTGGGTTGGTGGAAGTTGGTGATCAGTCCGCTGGCAAAGCGGAATTCATATCCCGGTACGATGATCATCTGCGTTTCTCCTTCCAGTACCTCTTTGTTTTCCTCTTCCATGGCTTTGATCAGCAGTTCCAGGGCAGTTTTGGAATTGAAATTTTCAGGTATCGTCAGCTCATAAGGATCCCATTGCTCCACTTTGGAATACGCTTTCTTTCCGTGGAAATAATTCAGTGCCATCCAGAAAAGACTTTCCAGACTGCGCATGGAGGTCGTACCCACCGGGATGATCCATCTGTCGGGGGAATTCAGGAGATGCTTCAGGGTTTGAATTTTTACCCGGATCTTTTCGGTGTGCATTTCATGGGCATCGATGGTGTCGGAAGATACGGGTTTGAATGTTCCGGCACCGACGTGCAGCACAAGTTTGTCGGTGTCGATGCCTTTTTCTTGCAGCCTGTCGAGGATGTGTTCCGTAAAATGCAGACCGGCCGTGGGGGCGGCTACCGAGCCATCCAATCGTGCATACACCGTTTGATAACGTTCTTTGTCTGAATCTTCTGCCTCACGGTGAAGATAAGGAGGCAGCGGGGTCAAACCCGAAGTTTCCAGGATCTCCGAAAAATGAACCTCTGCCGGATTCCAGGAAAACTCCACCAAAAAAGCATCATGGAGTTTTTCTTTTTTCTCGGCATAAAGGGTGATGTCTTTTCCGTTGATCGTCACTTTCGTGGAAATTTTCGTATTTCCCATTTTTTTAGCGCCGCCGATCAGGCATTTCCAAATCACAGGCGAGGGTTGCTGCATGGCCAGTTGAAAATCATTGACCGGGGACACTGGTTCCAGGCAAAAGATCTCAATACGGGCCCCTGTGGGTTTTTTAAACATCAAACGGGCCTGAATGACTTTGGTTTCGTTGAAAAGCAACAGGCTTTGCCGGGGAAGGAGTTCGGGGATCTCGAAAAACTTCTTTTCCGAAAGCGTTTCTTTTTCCAAAAACAGCAGCCGCGAGTGGTCTCTTTGCTGCAAGGGGTATTTTGCAATCTGCTCCTCCGGCAGGGGATAGTTATAATCTTCTATTCTGATGGTTGAAAAATCCATGATTCAAATTTGGGTTGCAAAAATACAAAACAAGCGGTTAGGGTTTTCTCCGGCCGGGAATTCCTATCCCCAGGAAACGAACGACAGCCACTTCCTGTGAGCCAATCTTCCTTCAGCTCCCTGAATTTTCCCCTGCGACACAATGCATTATTTTTTAATTTTGGGAAAAAATGAAGCCATGGCGATCAAAAACCATATCCCAAACACCATCACCTTGTTAAATCTCACCTCCGGAATTGTCTCGATCTATTTTGGAGTCAAGGGAGACCCGCAGTCGCTGGTCTATGCCGGTCTGTTTATTTTCATTGCCGCCGTTTTTGATTTCTTCGACGGATTTGCGGCCCGGATGCTGCATGCCAAATCCGGGATCGGGTTGCAGCTGGACTCGCTCTCAGATATGGTTTCTTTTGGGGTGGCCCCCGGATTTATCCTCTATCAGATGCTGGTGCTGAGCCATGGGAACCCCATGGCCGATGACGGCGGGATAGACCTGGTTCCTTTTTTTGCGATCCTGGTGCCCTGGATGGGGGCCCTGCGGCTGGCCAAATTCAACATCGACGAAAACCAGCAGGTCTCTTTTCTCGGCCTTCCCACACCGGCACTGGCCTTGCTGATCGCTTCTTTGCCGCTGATCCGTGCCGAGTTGTACCCGACGCGCCAGTTGTTTTACATGATCATCACCAATTCCTATTTCCTCCTGGGTGTGGCCATATTGGGATCCCTGTTGCTGGTCTCCCGGTTTCCGATGTTTGCGCTGAAGTTTTCCAACTTCGGATGGAAAGACAATATGATCAAGTATGTTTTCCTGATCGTCTCTGCCCTTCTGTTGGTGCTGCTGAATGTGATCGCCGTTCCGTTTATCGTGATCCTGTATCTGTTTTTCTCGCTGGTAGTGTACCTTACGAACATTCAGAGCTAGGTAAGGATCTCTATTCTTCGATCCTGGTCTTTTTCCCTTTTTTGCGAAGCTCGAAGTTGCTTCCCAGATTGACTCTGCGCACGTGGGGATCTGCAGCGAGCTCCTCGGAAGTTCCGTAACGAAGTACGGAGCCTTCAAACAGTAAATAAGCCCGGTCGGTAATGGTGAGGGTTTCATGGACGTTGTGGTCCGTGATCAGGATACCGATATTTTTTTCTTTGAGCTTGGATACAATGTTCTGGATGTCTTCCACCGCGATGGGGTCGACGCCGGCAAACGGTTCGTCGAGAAGGATGAATTTCGGGTTCACCGAAAGTGAACGGGCAATTTCCACCCGGCGACGTTCTCCGCCTGAGAGCTGGATCCCTTTGCTTTTGCGGATGTGTTGCAGTCCGAATTCATCCAGCAAGGATTCCAGTTTTTCCCGTTGTTCCTTTTTGCTCATCTTGGTGAACTCCATCACCGCTTTGATGTTGTCTTCCACACTCAGCTGACGGAACACCGAAGCTTCCTGGGCCAGGTATCCGATGCCAAGCTGCGCGCGTTTGTACATGGGAAATTCGGTGATCTCCATGTTGTCCAGAAAGACCTGGCCTTCATAGGGTTTGATCAGGCCCGTCATCATATAAAAAGTAGTGGTCTTTCCGGCACCGTTGGGTCCCAGCAGTCCGATGATCTCTCCCTGACTGACTTCAACGGAGACATGGTTTACCACCGTCCGTTGTTTGTATTTCTTGACCAGATTTTTAGTCCAAAGCTTCATCTTTTTCCTTTCTTGATGCAAAAAAATCCCCTGCCTATTTTTCCTGTTTTTGCAGGTTTTCCCAAAATTCCAAGGCCCTGCGGGTGTGGGGGATCACGATGGTTCCGCCCACCAGGTTGGCAATACCAAAGACCTCCATCATTTCCTCTGTACTGACGTTATTTTCGTAGCATTTTTCCAGATGATAGTAAATGCAATCGTCGCATTTTAAAACCATTGAGGCCACCAGACCCAGCATTTCTTTGGTTTTCGGGTCCAGTGCACCGGGCATGTAGGCATTGGTATCGACGTTAAAAATCCGTTTGATGATCTTATTGTTAGGGGCGGCCAGGATCCTTTCATTCATGGCGGCCCGGTAAGCGTCAAAATCGTGTATTGAATCTGCTTTCATTAGATGATTCCTTCTTTTAAAATATCGTGCAAATGTACGACTCCTACATATTTTTGCTTTCTTAAAACCGGAAGCTGGGTAATATTATTTTCTTTCATCAGCGTCAGCGCATCCACCACCAGGCTCTCTTCGTCGATGCACCGCGGATTTCGAGTCATGATATCTTCAGCCGTAAGTTCCCGCAGGTTTTCATGCGCCTGTAACGCCCGCCGCAAGTCTCCGTCGGTGATGATCCCGACCAGTTTTCCCTTGTTGAGTACCGCGGTGGCTCCGAGGCGCTTGGATGAGATCTCGAGGATGACATTCTGCAGGGTCTCTTCGGAACTGACCTTGGGTACCAGGTTGTTCACGAACAGATCTGCCACCCTCAGATACAGTCTTTTCCCCAGGGCACCGCCCGGATGAAACCTTGCAAAGTCCTTGGATGAAAATCCTTTCAGCTTCACCAGGCTCACCGCCAGGGCATCGCCCATGACCAGCTGGGCCGTGGTGCTGGAAGTGGGTGCCAGGTTGTTGGGGCAGGCTTCCTGCTTTACTTCCGTGTTCAGGATCTTGTCTGCCTGTTTGGCAAGATAGGAATCCCGGTTCCCCACAATGGCAACAATGGGATTTCCGTTGGCCTTGATCAGGGGCACCAAAACCTTGATCTCTGGTGTTTCCCCGCTCTTGGAAATGGCAATCACCAGATCCTCTTTTCCCACGATGCCCAGGTCCCCGTGAATGGCATCGGCTGCATGCAAAAATACCGAGGAAGTCCCGGTAGAATTGAAGGTAGCCACGATCTTGGCCGCAATAAGCGCACTTTTCCCGATCCCAGTGATGATAACCCGGCCTTTTAGGTTGTAGATCATCTCGACTACATCGATAAAATCTTGATTTATTGATGATTGCAATGATTCAATGGCTTCTTTTTCCAGGGTAATGGTCTTGAGGGCCGCTTGTTTAATTTGGTTTGCTGAACTCAATTTTAAACTTTATTAAGATTTGAATATCGAAAGATTATTATTATATTTGTATAAGGATCAATTAACTTATAGTTAATAAATTGTTATCGATTTCTTACCGATGGATAACACGCCAAAAGTACTAAATAAAAATTTATCATTTGGAAGATGGAGAGCACTGTAGATTTTGTTGGGTTGCGCTCGTTTATGAAGAGTTTTTTCGGCTTTTCGAGTTTTAAGGGGAATCAGGAGAAGATCATCGTCAGTTTAATGGAGGGGGAGGATGTTTTTGTGGTGATGCCTACAGGAGGGGGGAAGTCTTTATGTTATCAGTTGCCGGCTCTGGTTCAGCCCGGGACGGCCATCATTGTGTCCCCACTCATCGCCTTGATGAAGAATCAGGTGGATATGATCCGGAATTTCAGTTCCGAATATGGTATCGCCCATGTGATGAATTCATCGCTTTCCAAGTCAGAACTCAACCAGGTAAGAAGTGACCTGGTTTCGGGAAAGACCAAGCTGCTGTATATGGCGCCTGAATCGCTTACCAAGGAAGATAATATAACGTTTCTCAAGAATATAGATATTTCGTTTTACGCCATCGACGAGGCGCACTGTATTTCGGAATGGGGCCACGACTTCCGCCCGGAATACCGCAAACTCCGGCCCATCATTCAGGCGCTGGGGAAAGACGTACCGGTGATGGCGCTGACGGCTACCGCCACGGTGAAGGTCCAGGAAGATATTTTAAAGTCGCTGGAAATTCCCGATGCGACGGTTTTTAAATCTTCTTTCGACCGGCCGAATCTCTATTACGAGATCAGACCCAAGACCAAAGAGGTCATCAAGGACATGATCAAATACATTAAGGGACAACCCGGGAAATCGGGTATTGTTTACTGTCTGAGTCGGAAAAAAGTAGAAGAAATTGCTGAAACCCTGGTGGTGAACGGTATCAAGGCACTGCCTTACCATGCCGGGTTGGATGCCGCTACCCGACGCCGCAATCAGGATATGTTCCTCATGGAAGAGGTGGATGTGATCGTGGCGACCATTGCCTTCGGCATGGGGATCGATAAGCCGGACATCCGCTACGTCATTCATCATGACATCCCCAAAAGCATCGAAGGCTATTATCAGGAAACCGGTCGTGCCGGTCGTGACGGTGGTGAAGGCAATTGTATCACCTTCTATAGTTATGACGATATTCAGAAACTGGAGAAGTTCATGAAAGACAAGCCGGTGGCTGAGCAGGAAATTGCCAAGGAACTGCTGGCCGAGACGGTAACTTACGCCGAGTCATCCATTTGCCGTCATAAGTTGTTGCTGCACTATTTCGGTGAAGAATATCCGAAAGACAATTGTGAGGCCTGCGATAACTGCCTGCATCCCAAAGAAAAATTCGAAGGGATGGAGGACATCCAGCTGGCGTTGGAAGTGGTCAAATCACTCAAACAGCAGTACAAGATTGAAATGGTTTCGGATGTGATCGCCGGCAAAAAAAGTGGGGATGTCAAGGTCGTGAAACTGGACAAAAACAGTAATTTTGGCATCGGAAAAGAAAAAGAGAAGCGTTATTGGGTCATGATCATCCACCAGGCGCTGATACATCGCCTTTTGGTAAAGGAAATAGAAAATTACGGAATCTTAAAACTTACCGACGAAGGCAAAAAATTCATCAAGGAACCTTACAGTATCATGGTTGCCAAAGACCATGATTTCAGTTCCGACGAGGATGAGGATGTATTTGTTAAGCAAAACGGTGGGGCCGGAAGCGGCACGGACGCAACCCTGTTCACCATGTTGAAAGACCTCCGGAAAGAGATCTCAAGGGCTGAAAATCTGCCGCCGTTTGTCATTTTTCAGGATACTTCGCTGGAAGATATGGCGATCCAGTACCCTGTGACCATGGAAGAACTCCAGCAGATCATCGGCGTGGGCGCTGGAAAAGCCGCCAAATACGGGCAGCCTTTTCTGGACCTGATATCGCAATATGTCGAAGAAAACGAAATTACACGGCCTAATGATATCATCGTCAAATCGGTGGTCAATAAATCGGGGTTGAAAGTCTATATCATCAAAAGTATTGACCGGAAGCTTTCGCTGAACGACGTGGCCCATGCCAAAAACCTGACCATGGAAGAACTTTTAACCGAAATTGAAAGGATCGTCTTGTCAGGAACCCGGATCGATATCAATTATTATCTGGAAGAGCATGTGGACGAGTACCACCAGGAAGATATCCTGGATTATTTTGCCGAAGCGGAAACCGACTCTATTGAAGAAGCTTTGAATGAATTGGGGGAAGCCGAATATAGCGAAGAAGAGATCAGGCTCATGCGCATCAAGTATTTATCGGAAGTGGGGAATTAGCGGAATGAAAAAAAACTTCTTCTTACTATTTTTCCTGGCCTTGCTGCTGTCAGGATGTTATAGGAACAATAAGCTGAAAATTACCCGGCCACCGGATTTGATCCCGGAAACCAAAATGGTGGACATTCTCAAGGACATGGACCTCATCCAGGGGATCATTAGTTATAACCGAACCCATAACAACCACAATCCGAATGCAGAACAACAGTATTACCACGTGGTTTTCGAACATTATGGCGTAACGGCTGAACAGGTGCGGCAAAGTATGGGTTATTATATCTCGCTGGGCAAGCCCATGGCTGACATCTACGACAAAGTGCTCTCCAATTTTTCCATTGAAGAAAGTATGCTTTATCAGGAACAAAATGCCAGGAATTTAATCCGGCTTGACAGCGCGGGGATTTTCAAACTGCAATTTAAAGAGCACTGGATTTACTCCGGGGACAGTTCGGTTCCCTTTGATTTCAAGCCTGTTTTTTAGCGATAGCAGAAACAAAAGAGGAGCGCTCATCGAGCGCTCCTCTTTTTATTTTAGTTCCCTTTAGTTGTATTTTCAATAATTTTCATTGCCAGGGACCCCATTCATGATGGCCACGCTGCCTCCGGCGCCAATCCGGTTGGCTCCGGCCTGGATCATCGCTACAGCCGTTGAAAAATCGCGGATACCGCCGCTGGCTTTGACGCCCATTTTAGGGCCCACCACACGACGCATCAGGGCCACGTCCTCTACGGTCGCTCCGCTTCCGGTAAAACCGGTACTGGTTTTCACAAAATCAGCGCCCGCTTTTTTGGAGATCTCGCAGGCCAGCACTTTTTCTTCTTCCGAAAGGAGTGAAGTTTCAATAATTACTTTTAAGACGGTGTTGCTGCGGCAGGCCCTTTTGATGGCGCGGATGTCTTCTTCCACCAGCTTTAGGTTCCTGGATTTCAAAGCCCCGATATTCATGACCATATCCAGCTCATGAGCCCCGTTGGCGATGGCATTCCGGGCTTCAAAGGCTTTACTTCTTGTAGCCATTTCTCCCAGCGGGAAGCCGATTACTGAACACACTTTTACAGGCGTTCCCCGAAGTTTCTTTGCAACAAAGGAAACCCATGAAGAGTTAACACACACCGATTTAAAATGATACTGCAGGGCCTCATCACAAAGTTTTTCGAACTGATCCTGGGTGGCGCCCGGTTTCAGTAAGGTGTGGTCTATATAACCTGCCAGTTCCTGGGGGGTCATTTGATGAGAGGATGCTGTTCCTTCCCCTTTGCCGGATTTTCCGGCCCCTTCCACATTCATTTTCTCGAGTTTTGCCAGGACCTCTTTGGTGATCCTTTCAATCAATTCATTCTCATCCATTTTTTCTTACATTCTTTCTATAGACATAATTTTGTTTATTCTCGGCCAGTGTCTTCCGCCTTCAAAACGCGTTTCGAGCCACAGTTTTGCCATGGCGGTGATCTCAGATACCGGATGCTGCAAGGCCCCCATGGTCAATACGTTGGCGTTGTTGTGTGCCCGGCTGTTGACAATGGTGGCCTGGCTCCAGCACAGGGCGGCACGAATGCCTTTCACCTTGTTGCATGCCATGGCGGAACCGATTCCTGCTGCATCAAGCATTATGCCACGATCGCATGCTCCGCTGGCAACTTTCCTGGCCACTTTCAGGGCGAAATCCGGATAGTCGACTTTCGTGGTTCCGTTGTCGGTACCCACATCAAAAACCTGGTATCCAATTGTTTCCAGATATCGTTTGAGTGCTTCTTTTGTTTCAAAGGCCCCATGATCGGCGCCCAGCGAAATGCGTCTGACACGATCTTTGACTCCCTCTTGTTCCATGGTCATGTTCTTATCTGTGTGTTTATTATCTCTCCTGTTATGCAAGGGGACATGGGAAGATCGTTTTCTTCTGTAACTTTTTTGTCCCATATCATATTCCCGATATTTCATCCACGATGGCAGCCACCACCGCTTTCACGGTAAAGATGTCCGGATTCCCGATCACCTGCCGGGCTGAATTTCCTTCTTCGATGGTCAGGACGGTGTCTCCTGTACCAGCCTGCACTTTATCGAGGGCCAGAAAGGCATTGCCTTTTTCGGTTCCCCGCGGGTCGACGGGCTGGATGATCAGGATCTTATGAGATTCGTATCCTGGCGCCATGATGGTTGAAACCACCGTTCCGATTACTTTTCCCAATCTCATGGTCGTTCCGGTATTTCAATGTCATCTACAATTCCCATGACGGCAGCATCACAGGGGTTCATGGTATGCTCGATCACCCGGCTGGCTTCTTTGCTGGTTTCGTAATAAATGATCTCTCCGATGGATGCCTGCAGTGTGTCTACTGCCACAATGGCATCCCCTGCAGGTTCCAGTTTTTCATTCATGGGCTGCACCAAAAGAAAGCGGAGTCCTTCGAAGGATTCTACCTTTTGAGTACTGACGACTCTGCCGATCACTTTTCCAAATTTCATACCTAAATTATTCTGAAATAATCCACCAATGTACAACGTCTCTCGCGCGTAAAGGTTTTGGCTCTTGTCAGGCCTTCGCCGGTAGGGCTGGCAATGGTAAAAGAGGTGAACCCGGCACCCCCTTCTCCCAATCCGGCATAGCTGGGTCCGTTTTTTACGAAAAGCGAGCAGTTCATCGCCTGGGCCATTTTGCTGAGCTTGGCAATGTTCAGTGAATGCATGGTGGCGGTATGCCGGAATCCATGTTCGCAACGAACTGCCAGATCAATGGCATCGTCCACATTGGGAACTCTGACCAGGGGCATGACCGGCATCAGCTGTTCGGTCCACACCAGGGGATGGTTGACATCCACTTCGCAAAGCAGCAGCCGGGTGGATTCCGGTAGGGTCAATCCCATGGCCGCTGCAATGTAGGAC
>JBJKPL010000032.1:0-4689 GCA_046706345.1 Candidatus Sulfidibacterium sp. | reverse complement strand
CAAAATGATCAGCATAAAGATCCCCCAGGCGACGCTGAAACCCGTCAGGAAGGTCCGGAGCTTGTTTTTACTGATGGTGGTGTAAATCTCTTCCCAGTTGTCTCTTGCAAAAATCATACGGCTTCTTCTTGAACGATGGCTTCAAATACTTTTCTTTTCATCTCAAAACCGTTGGCATCATTTTCGATCACCCCGTCTTTCAGGTGGATGATGCGGTCGGTTTTTTCGGCTATGTCCTGCTCGTGGGTCACAATGATGATGGTGATGCCCTGCCGGTTGATTTCGCGCAGTAATTCGATCACTTCGAAAGACGTCTGGGAATCCAGGGCGCCGGTAGGCTCGTCGGCCAAAATGACCTTGGGCTGGGTAATCAGGGCCCGGGCAATGGCCAGCCGTTGTTTCTGTCCTCCGGAAAGTTCGTTGGGCAGGTGCTCGGCCCAGGGCCGTAATCCCATTTTATCGAGATACTCCAGGGCCAGCAGGTTGCGTTTCTTCCGGTTGACTTTCTGATAATATAACGGTAGCGCCACGTTTTCCATGGCATTTTTAAAAGGGATCAGGTTAAAGGACTGGAAGACGAATCCCAGCATCTGATTGCGGTAATATGCCGCTTTCTTTTCGCTCAGATCCGCCATCAGCTTTCCGTTAAGGTAATAACTGCCCGAATCATAGTTGTCCAATACGCCCAGGATGTTCAACAAAGTTGATTTTCCCGAGCCTGAAGAACCCATGTTCGAAACCAATTCCCCGCGTTTGATATCCAAATCAATGCCTTTTAATACATGGAGCTTGTTTTTGCCGGTCTGATACGATTTATGGATGTTGTCCAGTTGAATCATGGTTCACTTATTTTGTTTCCTTTTTGTTTATCATGAATTATGCCAACGTTTTTAAATATTTTAAAAACAGAATGATAGAAACGTTTTCGAATTTTCCTCTCCCGGGATCAGGCGGGCAGAGGTGTACGCCTGACCGACACAAAGTGTCCGATACCGGTCAGCCCCGGGCGTGACCAAGGTGGGAATTCCTACCGGGTTTTTTCGTTAATTTGTTTGTAAAATCAAAGATCATGGAAAACAAACAGGAAGTTCATCAATTTTATACCGGCCGCATCGACGAACTGACCGCGAGGCTCAACAAAGTCCGGCAGCAGATCCGGCGCGTTTCCATCGAACGGGTCGTCGCCTTTCTGGTCACCGTGGTCGGGATCTACTTTCTGGCGGGCCGGTCGCTGCCCGCACTGATCGCCCTTACCGTAGTGGGATTGACCCTGTTTATCCTCCTGATCAAGCGCCATGGGGTACTTTTTCCCCGGAAACAATACCTCGAGGCGCTGCTTTCCATCAATCAAAATGAGCTGAAGCTTCTGGAGCGGGATACTTCTGGTCAGGTTGAAGGCCTGGAATATCTCGATGCAGGGCATCCCTTTACGGCAGACCTGGATATTTTCGGACCCAGGTCGTTGTTTCAGTTCCTTGATCGGAGCGCAACCCACGGTGGCCGCGAGCGGCTCGCCGCCACGCTGAGGGATCCGCTGGCCCTTGTCCCCCGGCTCATCGAACGGCAGCAGGCCATCGAAGAATTGAAAAACCGGCCGCAGTGGCGCCAGGAATTTCAGGCACTGGGAGATGAAGCGGTGTCCGGTCCGAATGCCCTGGAGAAACTCCTGAAATGGAGTAGGATCTCTACGATTTCTTTCAATAAACCGATCTATAAAATCATGCTTTGGCTCAACCCGATCCTTGGTTTTTCGGTCGTGTTACTGATTGTTTTGGGCAGGCTGAACGTGTCCGCTTTTCTGCTCTTTCTGCTGGTCCCTGGTCTCACTTTCGGAAACCGGTTTTTAAAAATCAACCTCGAATACAATCTGTTGGAAAGACAGGCGGGTTTGCTCAAGCAGTATGCTGCCCTGTTTAAAAAAACCGAAGAACCGGATTTTAAATCGACGATCCTGAAAGAGGAAACAGCCAGGCTGACGGGTTCTAAAATTTCTGCCCACCAGGCGTTCCTCGACCTGTCGAAGATCCTGAAAGTTTTCGATTGGCGGTTGAACATGGTGCTGGGCTTTTTTCTGGAAGTCTTCTTTCTGTGGGATATTCTGCAACTCATCCGGCTTGAGAAGTGGAAAAACAAACACGCCCCGGAGATGCCCGGGTGGTTTGCCGCCCTTTCGGCCATGGAGGAACTGGTGTCGTTTGCCGGTTTTGCCTTTAATCATCCCGATGCTGTGATGCCGGTGGTATCGGATCAAGATTTTGCGCTGGAAGCGGAAAATCTGAAACATCCGTTCCTGGCCGAAGAGGTATGCGTGGGCAACCCGGTGTCGCTCAATGGATGGCATCAGTTTCATATTATTACCGGGGCCAATATGGCGGGCAAAAGCACCTACCTGCGCACGGTGGGCATCAACCTGGTGCTGGCAGAATGCGGTGCCCCCGTGCTGGCAGACCGGTTCGTGTTTGCCCCGGTGCAGGTCTTTACGGGCATCAAAACCAGCGACTCGCTGCAGGACGGGGCCTCGTATTTTTTTGCCGAATTGCAGCGGTTGAAAGAGATCATGGACCGGTTGCGGAACGGTGAACGGCTTCTGATCATCCTCGATGAGATCCTCCGCGGTACCAACTCCAAAGACAAACAAAAAGGTTCCATGGCACTGCTTCGGCAGCTGATACAATACCCTGCTTCCGGCCTCATCGCCACCCACGACCTGACACTCGGTGACCTGGCCCGGGAGTTCCCCGGCGAGATCCACAACAAACGCTTCGAAGTGGAGATCAAAAACAACGAAATGACTTTCGATTACACCCTCAAAGAGGGCATTTCACAAAACCTCAACGCCACCTTCCTGCTGAAAAAAATGAACATCGTGGGAGAAAAGGGGGAAGCGTGAAACGTTACAAGCACAAAGAAAAAAGGTCCCTGGATTAACCCACCTGAACAACACAGGGGTTTCTGAGCATAGGTCAACCCCTGATATGCTCTGGTGTGTTGTTTTTTTTGTTCCGATCAGTTGCCTGAATGGCCAAGTCCCCTGCCTAAAGGATCATTCCGGAGAATCCTGTGCAGAAGGCTGCAACAGCGTGATGCCGGTCAGGTCTGCTTTTCCGTTTTTCAAAAAGGCATAGGTGATGTTATCGGCCTTGCAGTCTACAAACCGGATCCGTTTTAATCTGCTGCCTTTGAAGAAGGTGTTTATCATTGTGGTGTTTTGAAAAGTGACCTTCTTAAAATCGCAGTTTTCAAAAGAACATCCTTCCATGGTCCCTTCAAAAACCAGCTCGGTCAGTTGAGTGGCAATAAAAGCGGTGCGGTTCCATACCGTGTCCACCATTTTATTTTTTGAAAAATCGCACGATTTGGCCACGACTCCGGTAAAATCGGCACCGCTCAAATTGCAACCTTCGATATGGCTTGAATTGAATTCGGTTTCTTTTAGCGAGCAGTGCTTCAGTAGGTTGTTCCCCAGATAGGAACTCTTGATTTGGCTGTGGCCGATGTTGGAATCCGAAAAATCACAGTCTTCCACATGGTTGCTTTTCAGCAGCAGTCCCGACAGGTCGGAACCCCTGAAGAGGCAGCGCTGCAAATTGGAGGAACTGAATTTTTCATGCAGGTTTTTCAGACCTGAAAAGTCCGCATCGGTCCAGTTTCCGCGCGACATGTTCCAGCTGAGCTTTTTGGCGGTTTCTTCCCCGGATACAGCCGCTGCTGTTTCAGGCGTTGCGGACGGAAAGTCTTCGGAAAAATAATTCAGATCCACGCCCAGAATTTCTGCCAGCCGGTTAAAGGTGACAATGTCGGGCATGGATTCACCACGTTCCCATTTTCCCACCGCCTGCGAACTGATAAAAAGGTGCGCTGCAAGCTCGGCTTGCGAAAGATGGGTGTTCTTGCGTGCTTCGGCAATTTTATTGCCAATCGTTTTTGTATTTAACATGAATGTCATTTTTTAATTTTTTTGATGAGGCAAAGTTATCCGGACTCCAGCCTATCATCAAAAAAAGCCAACCACTTATGGTTGTAATTTCGCTACTTATGGTTGTATTTCGACAACCACCGGTAGTAAATGACCGAATGTAAGGAAAAAGCCCTTTTTGCGGACAAAAAACACTCCGAAATCTAAAGGCTAAAGTGGAAAAGAAAAAATAGGCTAAAGTTCTTCACGCTACGTTCTTCACTCCCTTGCCCCGGCAAATTATACACCATAGAAAGTTTTTACTATTCCTTTAATTTTTCCAAAACTCGGCGCATTTTTCCTGTTCGGCAATTTTCAGGATAGAGAAGCCTAATTTTATTGCCTGAGAGAAGTTTTCGCATGCTTTTTCTTTTTCCCCCAATTGGTATAATGCCAACCCTTTCAGAAAATAAGCATTCTTATTTCCCGGCTCTAATTTGAGAACCTGATCACAATCGGCTAAAACTCCTTTCATGTCGTCCGGAAATCTTGTGCCCGCCCTGTTGATATAAGCACGAGCATCTGATTTGTTTTGGCTGAGATAAACATCCAGGTCTGCTTTTGCTTTTTTTGAATTACCCAGAGCCATAAAGATCCTTGCTCGATTTAAATAAAGAGCTGGTTCCTTGGTTTCGGCTATTTCTTTATCCAATTTTTTGAGATAATCACTGAAATCCGGTTTTGCCCAAAAACCCATGGTTGATTTAATTCTTCCGCCGCAATCATCCTGAATC
>JBJKPL010000031.1:0-3192 GCA_046706345.1 Candidatus Sulfidibacterium sp. | reverse complement strand
CTACGGCGCCAATTACAAACTGGCCATTCTGATGATGTTGTTCATTCAGATGTTTCGCTATGCTGCTGAACCGTTTTTCTTCTCGGAATATGAGAAAAAAGAGGCCAAAACCACCTACAGCCATGTGATGACGGCTTTTGTGGGTTTTACCTGGTTTATTTTCCTGTTGGTGATGCTGTTCATCGACGGGTTCAAGCACTTTATCGGTCCTCCGTTCTGGGTCGGATTGTCCATCGTCCCCATTGTTTTGATGGCAAAATTGTTTCTGGGCGTATTTTACAACCTGTCGGTCTGGTATAAACTTACCGATAAAACGCTTTACGGAGGCCTTGTAGCCGTTTTTGGCGCCGCGGTGACCATTGTCCTCAATATTATTTTAATTCCGAAATACGGCTACGTAGGCTCGGCCTGGGCCAATTTTGCCTGTTACTTCAGCATGATGGTGATTTCCTATTGGTGGGGGCGGAAGATCTTCCCGGTCCATTACGAGATGAAAAAGATCGGACTGTTCACCGCTTTGGCCCTGGTGTTTTACTTTGTCAGCACCCGGTTGCATACCCTGTCTATCGACCACCGTCTGCTGGCCGGAGCCGGAATGCTGCTGATCTATTCCGTGATCGTCTGGATTGCCGTCAGAAAACACGTCCTCACACGACACCTGTCCGGAACTTCTTCATTATAAACATTCTTTAACAATTGTCTTGCCCTGCGGCGTTTTCCCAAGCAGGTTTTTTGATTATTTTTGATCCCTCTAAATTTTTCCCGCAAGGGGAAAGGTTTTAAAAGATTAATGGTTAATCAGATAAGGGAAAAAATATGAAAGTTAGGATCGTCAACCGGTCGAAGCACGAGCTTCCAAGATATGAAACACAAGCCTCTGCCGGTATGGATTTAAGGGCAAACCTGGAAGAACCTGTGGTACTGGAACCCTTGCAACGGGTGCTGATCCCGACGGGATTGTTCATCGAGGTCCCGGTGGGATATGAAGCTCAGGTAAGACCCCGCAGCGGTCTGGCCTTGAAACACGGCATTTCGGTGCTGAACAGTCCCGGTACCATCGATGCCGATTACCGCGGGGAAGTCCGGGTGATCCTGGTGAACCTCTCCCAGGATACGTTTCAGATCCAGGATGGCGACCGGATCGCCCAGATGGTCATTGCCGCCCATGTTCAGGCCGAGTTGGAAGAAGTGGAGGTGCTTTCGGAAACCTCCCGCGGTGCCGGCGGTTTCGGACACACCGGTAGCCATTAAAAAGTGTAGTCATGCCGCAGGAAGGCGGCATGCAATTGTTAATTAGACAAACAGAGATCCATGAAAATAAAGATAATCAACGTCCTGGTTCTTTTCAGTGCCCTGGGGTTGTTTGCCTGTTCGGGCCTTCAGAAAGTCACCAAAGAAAACCAGCTTTCACAGGAGCAGCAATACCGCGAATCAGACCTGTATACCCAGGCCGTCACCCAAAAAGCCATGGGCCATCTTCAGGCTGCCGACAGCCTGATCAAACAGGCCCTGGCCATCAATCCCCGGGACCCCGCTGCCAATTTTCAGGAAGCCAGCCTTTCGGCTTCCCTGGGCAACACCGATACAGCCGAATATTTTGCCCGGCAGGCCATGGAACTGGATACCGTGAACCAATGGTACAAAGTGCTGTATGCCAACCTGGCCAAAGCCAACGGAAATTACAAGGCTTATGTAAACACGTATAAGAAATTGGTGGAACAGCATCCCGAGAATCAGGACTTTGTTCAGGAACTGGGGATGGCCTATTTTTTCACCGGAGATTATAAAAATGCCGTCAAGGCCTATGTGGACCTGGAGAGCCTTGTCGGGACCCAACCCGACCTGTCACAGAAGATCGTGGAGCTTTATATGCGGCTGGGTGAAAAACAAAAAGCGCTCGAAACCTATGAAAAGCTCATCCAGTCGAACCCGGATGATCAGCGCAGCTATGCGCTGATGGCGGAATTTGCGGCCAAAAACGGTTATCCCGATAAGGCGGAATGGGCCTACCACAAGATCCTGGAAGTGAGTCCCAAAAATCCGTATGTGCACATTTCCCTGGCCGAGTTTTACCGCAAGAACGGCCATCCCGAAAAGGCGTACGAGGAACTGAAGATCGGTTTTGCCAACCCGCAGCTTGACGTCCGGACCGAAATCAACCTACTGGCAGCCTATTACTCGGGTAACCTGACGGATGAAGAAGTGGCCCAGGCATTGCAGCTGGCCATTGTCATCAAGAAAACCCATCCCAACAGCAAGCTGGCCGATGCGTTGTATGCCAGCCTGATGTACCAGAACAAAAAATATAAAGAAGCCTTGCCGTTGCTGACCAGGGCCGCACAGAACGATCCGGGCAATTACGCCTTACAGGAGCAGATCCTCTTCAGCCACATGAATCTTCAGCAATATAAATTGTTGCAGGTGGCCGCCGACACGGTGATCCGGAATTTTCCAGACCAGCCGGTACCGTATTTGCTGGCCGGAATGGCGGCCGCACAGGACAGCAATTTTGTGAAGGCCCGGAAACTGCTGGAATTGGGTAAAAGCAAAGCCACCGGCAACAATACGTTGCTGGAGCAGTTTTATGCAACCCTGGGAGACACTTACAGCTCCCTGAAAATGAACAAGGAATCTTTTGAAGCTTACGACAGCGCCCTGCAGATCAATCCCAAGGATTCCTTTGTGCTGAACAACTATGCCTACAACCTGGCCGTTGCCGGAGAACAGCTGGAAAAAGCCGCCGAAATGGCTCATCAGGCCGTGATGATCGATCCGTACAACCAGAATGATCTGGATACGTATGCCTGGGTCCTTTACAAACAAAAGAAATATGACGAAGCACAGCAATGGGAAGAAAAAGCCATCAACAACGGCGGGAAGACCAGCGGGGTGGTGATGGAACATTACGGCGATATCCTCTATCAACTCGGAAAAAAGAAAGAAGCCCTGGAACAATGGAAAAAAGCCGCCAGGCTGAAAGACCACAGCAAGTTGCTGGAAAAGAAACTGAAAACGGGAAAGTTGTATGAATAGATTGAAAAAAGTCTTTGGCGTGCTGCTTCTAATCGGCGGCCTGGCGGCTTTCCTGCCTTCCTGTAAAACCGTAAAACCGGTGGTTTTCCACAACCTAAAACCCATGAGCTTCGATTCGTTGTTTCATGAGTTGCAGGCGCATCAGGCCCGGTTTCATTC
>JBJKPL010000030.1:0-4900 GCA_046706345.1 Candidatus Sulfidibacterium sp. | reverse complement strand
GGTGGTATAATCTGTAAAGTTTTTGGCTTTGTGAATATTTTGGTCCAACCCGCGGTATTCGCCATTCACATCCGAATAGACACTGGGCAACAGAAAAGCATGGTACAGAGACGTATAAAAGGTTACTTTTTGTTTCTGATTTCCTTTTATGGTCATCTTCTGCAGCTCCTGATTCCATTTATTTCTTGTCTGAGCAACTACTTTATCAAAATCCCATCCGGGCATCTCGGCATCCAGATTTTCCAACGCGTTGGCGGCACTAACAGCGGATATACCAACCTTTACGATAATAACCTGCTCTTTCTCCGTATTATAACGGGCATAAAACTGGAGATCCTTTCCTGAGCTCTCATATTTACTCCTAAAACGGTACGTATTGTAAAAGACGCGCTTCCCGTCATTCATAATACCACACGCTTCAAAAGGAGCTGAGAATCGTGCAGCAAAGTAAAGATAGCGTTCCTTGGCCCAACCATGGACCATGTGAAAGCCGGTTACCAACTGCTTATTTTCTATTCTCAGATGCGACCAGATGATTTTCCACTGCAAGACATGAGTCAGATCCAGCATCACGTTGGCGCTGTCTGATTTTGGGAAAGTAAACTTCAACATCCCGGCTCTTTCGGTTGCCGTCAGCTCGACTTTAATTTTGTATTGCGGTAAATAGACGGAATAATATCCGGGAGAGGCCTTTTCCTGATTATGTGAAAATGGTGTTATGTATCCTGAATCCGGTTTCCCTTTTACAGCAGGCCGAAATTTCAGATGCCCTGTCGAGGGAACAAAAAGGAAATCCCCCAAGTCAGGTATCCCGGTCCCGCTAAAGTGGGTCATGCTGAAACCGTACATGGTGCTGTCCTTATATCTGTATCCGGCACAAGCCTCCCAGTCTTTAATGAAGGTATCCGGACTGAGCTGAACCAATCCAAACGGAGCCACGGCTCCAGGATATGTATTCCCATTGCCTTCCGTACCCACAAAAGGATTCACATATTGGCTCAGGTCATGAGCGTTGGACGGTTGCTTTTCTTGCTGACAATACAAGGAGCTTGTCCAACCCATCAAAACAAATAGTATTATTATTATTTTCATAATCAAATCGTTAAGACTATTAAAATTTGAATTGTGACGCTAGTGTAAACGTACAACACGCGAGAGAAAACTCTAATAAACAAAAGAGGTTTTTATTTCCCCCTTAAAATTCAATATCCAGACTCACAGGACAGTGGTCGGAGCCCAGAATTTCAGGATGAATTTCAATGTTTTTTACTTTGTCTGTGAGTTTCGGACTGATGATAAAATAATCAATACGCCAGCCGGCATTGCGCGCCCGGGCATTAAAACGATAACTCCAATAGGTGTAGGCTACCTTATCGGGATTCAAATGCCGGTAGACGTCTACAAATCCTGCGCCCAGCAGGCGGTCCATGCCGTCGATTTCCACCTGGGTATAGCCGGCGGTTTTGTTGTAGTTCGAGTCAGGATTCTTCAGGTCCATGGGACGATGGGCCACGTTGAAATCTCCGCAGGAGATAACGGGTTTTTTCTTTTCCAGTTGTTCGAGATAGTCCTGGAAAACGTGGTTCCACTGATCTTTAAAATCCAGTCTTTTCAATCCATCCCCGCCATTGGGTGTGTACACGGTAACGAGAAAAAACGGTTCGTATTCAGCCGTAATCACCCTGCCTTCCCTGTCAAACTCAGGATTATTCATGCCGTAGGTCACCTTGAGTGGCTTTTGGTTGGTCAGGATGGCGGTTCCGGAATAGCCTTTCTTTTCGGCAGAATTGCTATACAGCACATAGCGACCTTCAAAAGTTTCCAGCGTTTCCTGTACTTCGTGTTCCTGGGCCTTCGTTTCCTGAAGGCATAAAATATCGGGATTGACAGCATCGAAAGAGGCCTGGAAATCTTTTTTGATGACCGCCCGGATGCCGTTTACATTCCATGTTGTGATGCGCATAAAGTTTGTTTTTGCGTTGTTTGGGGTAAAGATAACAAATACTCAAAAAGCATTTTCATTTTCCCTGTTTGAAGCTTGATTTTTCCTCCTGAAAGCCCTTGCAGGGCTTAATTTTCCAATCTTTCATATAGACTAAACTGTATTTAAAATTTTGTTTAACTTCCGCCACTAATTTTTTAAAAAATGAAAAACCGATTTTTACCATTGTTTTCGTTCCTGTTTTTGTTATTTGCGACGACAGGAACTTATGCCCAGTCAGCTTCTTACGATCCGCACCAGGCTTTTGATCCGACTTTTGATTCTCAGTCGGCCACGGTATACCGAAGTGCCGACGGACAGCCGGGACCGGAATACTGGACCAACCGAACCAACTATAAGATCTATGCCACGCTGGATACGGTTCACAAAACCATCACCGGCGACGAGACCATTACCTACATCAATAACAGTCCCGATAAGCTTTCTTATTTATGGGTTCAACTGGATCAGAACCGTTTTGCCAAGGACTCAAGAAGTGCTGCCGATTCAAGACAGCTTTTCAATCCAAAGAAATTTGACGGCGGGTATGATATCCAATCGGTAGAAATTGAATCCAACGGGAAATTCGTTCCGGCCAACTTCCTCATCAACGATACAAGAATGCAGATCCGGCTTGCCAGCCCTCTGGCAAGTCACGGCGGCACCGTTAAAATAAGGATTAAATACAGTTTTGTCATTGCGCCCAATGGAAACGGCCGCTCAGGTTGGATGGCGACGAAAAACGGTCCCATCTTCGAGGTGGCACAATGGTTCCCAAGGATGTGTGTCTACGATGATCTGATGGGATGGAATGTCCTGCCTTTTCTCGGTGCAGGCGAATTTTTCCTGGATTATGGGAATTATGATGTGAGCATCAACGTACCCTGGGATCAGATCGTGGTTTCCTCCGGTAACCTGGAAAATCCGCAGGCAGTCCTGACAAAAACCACCATCAACAGGCTCCAAAAAGCGGACAACAGTGATCAGACTGTTGCCATCCGAACAGAAAAAGACATCAACAACCCCAAATCCAGGCCCGTAAACAAAGGCAGGTTGGTGTGGCATTTTAAAATGAACAACAGCCGCGATTTCACCTGGGCCAGTTCGAAAGCCTTCCTGTGGGATGCGGCCAAAGTGAATCTTCCGGATCATAAAAAATGCCTGGCCATGGCGGTTTACCCGTTAGAAAGTGCCGGCAAAAATGCCTGGGACCGGGCCACCGAGTTTTTAAAAGGGAGCATTGAGATCTTTTCCAAAAACTGGTATCCGTATCCTTATCCTACGGCCACGACTGTGGGTGGCCCGGTGGGCGGCATGGAATATCCCGGCATCGTTTTCTGTCACTGGAAAGCCACGGGAAATTCTTTGTGGATGGTCACCAACCACGAGATCGGCCACGACTGGTTCCCGATGATCGTGGGCTCCAACGAACGGAAAAACGCCTGGATGGACGAAGGGTTCAACACCTTCATCGACATTTATGCCACCCAGGATTTCAATCACGGCGAGTTTGCCCCCAAACGCGATCACGAATACGATCCCGACGGCGGCAGCCCCGCCCGGGGCATCGTACCCCTGATGACCAACCCGGCCGTACCGCCCATTGTTTCTTATGCCGACGGCATCCCCTACCAATACGTCCATCCGTTGGAATATTACAAAACCGCCCTCGGACTGGTGTTGCTCCGCGAGACCATTCTCGGTCCCAAACGCTTCGACTATGCCTTCCGGACATACATCAGAAGCTGGGCCTACAAACATCCTTCCCCCATGGATTTTTTCCGTTGCATGAACAATGCTTCCGGAGAAAACCTGAACTGGTTTTGGAAAGGCTGGTTTATCAAGCGCTGGAAGCTGGATCAGGCCATTACATCCGTGAAATACGTCAACAACGATCCCAAACAAGGCGCCCTGATCACCCTGGTGAACAACGATCAGCTTGTGATGCCGGTCATTCTGGAAATTACGGAAGCCAACGGCACCAAAGCCCGCGTGAACCTGCCGGTTGAGATCTGGGAAACCGGCGGTACCTATACCTTCCGCTATCCTTCCACCGCTGCCCTCACCAAAGTGGTCCTGGACCCCGATGAGGTACTTCCCGATGTAAATGCCGCCAACAACGTATGGCCTGCCACGGCCACCAAATAAGGAACGGTAACTGCAAAAAATCAAGAGAAAGGCGATGTAAAGAAAAGCTTGTTAATTTTTCTTTACATCGCCCCGAAAATTTGAGTCTCCCGATTAAATCCGTATTTTTGCGGCATAAAATTTTGATGTCATTATGAGAAAAAATATTGTTGCCGGAAACTGGAAAATGAACAAGACATTTTCCGAAGCCGAAGAATTGATCGACCAGATTGTGGTCGACATGGAAAATAAGGACCTGAAGTGCGAACTGATCATCTGCCCTCCCGCTCCGTTTTTGGAAATGGCTTCCGATTATGCGGAAGAAAGCCGGCTGAAAGTGGGCGCCCAAAATATCAGCGAGCATGAGTCAGGAGCCTACACAGGAGAGATCTCTGCTCCCATGCTGGACTCCATCGACATTGAATATTGCATCATCGGCCATTCGGAACGGAGAAAATACTTCCACGAAACGGATCAACAACTCGCACAAAAAGCCGATCTGTTGCTGGACTATGGCATCAAACCGATTTTCTGCCTGGGCGAAGTGCTGGAAGAAAGAGAAAGCAACACGCATTTCGACGTGGTGAAAAAGCAACTCGAAAACGGCCTGTTCCATCTGAATGCAGATGAGTTTTCGAATGTGGTGATCGCTTACGAGCCCGTATGGGCCATTGGCACGGGAAAAACGGCAAGCCCGGAACAGGCACAGGAAATGCATGCCTTCATCAGGAAGCTCATGCAGGAAAAATATGGGAAAGAAACCGCCGATGAAGTAAGCATTCTGTATGGCGG
>JBJKPL010000029.1:0-6454 GCA_046706345.1 Candidatus Sulfidibacterium sp. | reverse complement strand
TGTAAGGGCTGATCTTTACGTCTTTAACAGGCTGGATCTGTCCGTTGGCCGAAACGGTTTCAATCAGGTTTCTTTTTTGAGCTTTTTCCGTAACGACCCGGAGCCCGTCGGAAGATTTTCCTTTCTTGATCGCTAAAACAATGATGATAAGTAACACCAGCGCACCGGCGATGATCAGAAGGTTTTTTTTGCGGTTTGTTGCCATGAGAAAAGATTTTAAAAACTGGGCTAAATTAAGGATTATTTACTTTTGTTGCGAACCATCAGCCGGAGCGGCAATATCTTTTAAACTCAGGCTTCGTCCGAGATAAAAATCCAGGATCTTGGTTTTGAAAATATAATCGTATTTAGCCGAAGTTAAGGTAGATTCAGCATTATAATAATTGTTCTTTGCCTGGGTGTAATCCGTGGAATTGATCAAACCCACATTGAATTTTTCCTGTGCATATTTGAAAGACTCTTTTAAAGAAGCGACAGATTTCAGACTGGCTTCATAGGTTTGGTAAGAAGCCAGGGCATCGGTATAGGCCGTTTCAATATTCTTTCTCAGGTTATTTTTCTGAAGGGCCAGGTTAAGCTTTGCGTTTTCCAGGCTGATGCGGGACTTGGCAATGGCAGTACCCACGGAGAACCGGTTGAAAATCGGGATCTGAATATTGAAACCCAGAGCGATGTTGTAGTTGTCTTTCATCTGCTGCCCGAAGGAAATCACCTCATTGTTTTTCTTGATCTGTGAGGAGTAGTTGTTTCCATAGGAAGAAACCAGGCTCAACGTCGGGCTCCGTTGTCCCCGTGAAACAGCCAGGGCAGCCCCCGCGGACTTAACATTGTATTCCGCATTTTTGATCTCCGGCATGATCCCGACGGCGGTATTGTAAATATTTTCGATGGGCAGCAGGTTCGGACGGTGGGTGATCACCAGGTTGGGTTTCTGAATATCGAATTTGGTGTTGGATTTCAAATCCAGCAGTTGCATCAGATCCAGATAGGCCAGCATGAGGGTGTTTTGGGCTTTCACCACGTTTACCTGATCGCTGGCGCCCTGGGCTTCGATGTCCAGCAGGTTGCCGCGGGCCACTTTGCCTACTTCCACTTCTTTTTTGGTCAGGTTGA
Organism: Candidatus Sulfidibacterium sp.; assembly: GCA_046706345.1. Lineage (GTDB taxonomy): Bacteria > Bacteroidota > Bacteroidia > Bacteroidales > F082 > Sulfidibacterium. The sequence goes on along the minus strand of JBJKPL010000029.1, from coordinate 5,341 downwards.
TCTGATCCTGGGTTGAAGCCAGCTGCCGCTTGGCATTGTTTACCTGTTCGATATTATACAGGATCTGAAGATAGGCAGCCGCAATGTTCAGAGAGATGTTGTCTTTGATCTCGTCCGAATTGTACTTGGCAGCCAGATAATTGAATTCCTGCATTCTCAGCCGGTTCACATTCTGAAGTCCGTTGAACAGGGTGAAATTACCGTTCACCGACAGGTTGAACTGGGTGATCTTCTGGTTCGAATACTGGTAGGTGGCCATGTCGACCGCTCTTCCCCAGTTGGAATATTCCGTACCGCCCGCATTAACGGCCGGCAGAAAATTTAATTTACTCTGCAACAAATCCGACTTTGCCGATTTTACCGTCAGGTAACTCTGTTGCACGGTGAGGTTGTTCTTCAGGGCATAGTCTACACATTGCTCCAGAGACCATAACTTTTCCGGCTGCGTGGCCGGTTTTTCCTGTGCCCTGGCACCGGAAACCATAAATACCAGCAGGGTCAGTGCGGTAAGAAAAATATTTCTCTCTTTCATAAAAAAAGGAACTCTTGTATTGAGGTTCATGTTTGCTGAATTTTGATTTTTCCCTTCCCGGGGAATTCTCGTTGAAAACAATCTTGTAATTTGTCTCATAGCCATTAACTTGTTTTTAAAATTACCCATCTCCAACACAAAACGTGCCACAAAAATAAATCATTGTAAAACAAGAACATAAAAATACACTCAAAAATAATTCCTTCTACGGTTGTTCACAATAAAACAGGCAATGTTCGAAAACGGACAATATGAGGTATTTTTGATTTCATTATTAATTTCACTTTCAAAGTGTTGTTTATCATGATGTTGTTAAGGCTTCCGGAATCCGGATCCGGCCCTCCTGCATTTCAGGCACCAAATCGAACATATTTTCCTGAAGGCAATAGTCCACATCTTTCTCAAAACCGTTTCTGATCAGCAGATTCAGGTGATAACAATCTCGCAGTAATTCCCGCGAAGTCCTGTTTTTTTCCTGAAAGGCCATCCGGAGGGTCAGGGCCATATCAGAAAGCCGGACTGCTTTTTTCGCACTGATCTTATCCATGATCCTGGAGGCACAGAGCGCATCATCCATGGAAAAGTTGTTGTTGGTTCCGGAACAAACCAGCACCACTTCTTCCTGTGCTGTCAGTTTTTCTGCCAAGGCTTCGAGGTTCAGGAAAGATCCGATCAGGATTTTCCGCGCGTCGTGGAGGGCATTCAGGGCTTTGGTGCCGTTGGAGGTCGCCAGGATCACCGTTTTATCCTTCACCTTTTCTTCCGTGTAATCCAGCGGCGAATTGCCCAGGTCGAAACCCGGTATGATCCGGGTGTCGCGTTCTCCTCCCAACAGTCGCCGGGTGGCCGGAATTTCCGACGCCAGCCGCAAGGCCTCTTTCACCGAAGCGGCCGGAATGAAGGCGCTGGCCCCATGGGCCAATGCGGTAACCATCACAGAGCTGGCACGCAACACGTCGATAACCACCACCGTACGGTTTTTTATCAGGTCGGGCCGGATGGTGGAAGCGTACGGAATGATATCGATGATCACGGAATTTTTTTTTATTGAGTTTTGCAAAGATAAGCTCTTTCCTGAAAAACAGCCGGAAATCCATGGTTTCCTTTCCTTGAAATTGAGCATCTGTTTTCGCTATCTTTGCAGCGCAACAATTAAAATATGGATCAGAACAACATACGTGTACGTTTTGCGCCGAGCCCGACTGGGCCGCTGCACATCGGAGGAGTCAGGACCGCATTGTATAATTATTTGTTTTCCAGGAATTCCGGTGGGAAATGCATCCTGCGGATCGAGGATACCGACCAGACGCGGTTTGTTCCGGGGGCCGAGGAATACATTATTGAATCTTTTCAATGGTGCGGAATCGAATTTGATGAAGGCGTGCATGTGGGCGGACCTTTCGGACCGTATCGCCAGTCGGAACGAAAAGAAATTTATAAAGACTACGCCGAACAGCTCATCGCCACAGGGCATGCGTATTTCGCTTTTGACACTCCCGAAGAGCTGAACGCACTGCGCGAGCAGTACGAGGCCGAAAAAAAGACTTTTGTTTACAACCATGAGACACGGAAATTCCTGAAAAATGCCCTGGTACTGCCGGCAGCGGAAACCCGGACCCTGATCGATAGTGGTGTACCCTATGTGGTGCGTTTTAAGAATCCCGAGGATACCCTCATTCGAATGGAGGATCTGATCCGCGGCCAGGTGGTGGTAAATTCCGGTGTGCTCGATGACAAGATCCTGTTCAAATCCGACGGGATGCCGACCTATCATCTGGCCAATGTGGTGGACGACCATCTGATGGAGAACAGCCATGTGATCCGGGGGGAAGAGTGGCTGCCCTCGATGCCGCTGCACATCCTGCTTTACGAGGCATTTGGTTGGGAGGCTCCCAGATTTGCCCATTTGCCCTTGTTGCTGAAACCGGACGGGAAAGGAAAACTGAGCAAACGGGACGGCGACCGGATGGGATTTCCCGTTTTTCCGCTGCTTTGGAAAGACCCCAAATCCGGCGAAACTTCGCACGGCTACCGCGAAGACGGCTATTTCCCCGATGCTTTTGTGAACATGCTGGCGCTGCTGGGATGGAATCCCGGTGATGAGCGCGAGATCTTTGATTTGGAGGAACTCTCCCAGGCCTTCACCATCGAACGGGTGGGGAAATCCGGATCGCGTTTTGATCCCGAAAAGGCCAAATGGTTCAACCACCAGTATCTGGTAAAAAAGGACGATACCGAACTGGCCCGGCTTTATCTGCCCATCCTGACTGAAAAAGGCATCAGTGCCGATCTGGATTATGTGACCCGGGCGGTGAGCCTGGTAAAGGAAAGGGCTCATTTTGTGCATGAATTGTGGGATCAATCGGACTTTTTCTTCCGTGCTCCGGAAGAATTTGATCCGCAAGCGGTAAAAAAGCGCTGGAAACAGAGCTCCTACGATCAGATGTCCGAACTGAAAGACCTACTCAGCGGATTGGACGACTTTTCCACGGAAAACACGGAAGAGCAGGTCAAAAAGTGGATGGAAGAAAAGGAATATGGAATGGGCGCCGTGCTGAATGCCTTCCGGCTGGTCATCGTTGGCGGACTGAGAGGGCCTCATATGTTTGATATCATCAGCCTGCTGGGGCAGGAAGAAACGCTGCGCCGGCTCGAAACAGGCCTGCATGAACTCGGAAAAAAGGAATAAATCATACGAAACAGTAAAACCATGTCTGTCATTTCAATAGAAGGAATGGAATTCTTTGCTTATCACGGCCATTTTAAAGAGGAGCAGGTGATCGGCACCAAATTCCGCTGTGATGTGTTTTTGGAAGTGGATACGACCAAAGCTGAACAAACCGATAATCTTGCCGATACCGTGAATTACCAGGAGGTTTTTGAAGTGATAAAAGCCGAGATGGGCCTCAGGTCTCACTTGCTGGAGCATGTGGGTCGCCGCATCGTGGTGCGTATCAAAGAGGAATTTCCGGCCGTCATGAAAGTGCGGTTGAAGATACGGAAACTCAATCCGGCCCTGGGCGGCAAAATGGACTTTGTCAGTTTGGAACTTGAAAACTAAAACGACCTCACGCATGACGATTTCTCCCAAAATACTCATCGAACCCGAAACCTGCCCCCGCTGCGGAACGCAGTTTACCTGCAGCAAATCAGGGAAGTGCTGGTGTTTTTCGGTGTATGTTCCCGAGCCGGTGCGTGAAGCCATCGACCAAAAGTATGATACCTGCCTTTGTCCCAGCTGTTTGAAGGAACTGGCCGCTTCGGGCGAAAAGCCATAAAAAGTGCAGGGAGTTCAAAAAAAATCTTTACTTTTGCAGTCCTTTTAAAAGGTACCGTGGCCGAGTGGCTAGGCGGAGGTCTGCAAAACCTTATACAGCGGTTCGAATCCGCTCGGTACCTCAGAAAAAAGCCTCCGGAAAATTTTCCGGAGGCTTTTTTTATGATCGAAATTCTTTCCTCCTGAAGCGATCAGAGACGCGTAATCGCGATGCCGTTGACGATGGCTTTGCCTTTGGAAGCGTCAAATGAAACCGTGATCCCTGACGAAGGATCCACCTGCAGGACCACACTGCGTTTGACTGGCACGTCTTTTCCATAGGTGGCGGCGAGGTCCAATTGGGTGAACACGGGAGTTCCGTTGGCGTTCACCGAAAACACCCGTTTTCCCGGGATGCCGTATTCCGGCTCGGCCAGATAGACCGTCACCCGGTAAGTGCCCTGGGGCACATCAAAATGGTATTGTTTCATCCCGCTTCGGTAGTCCTGATAAACCGGGTCGTTGGTGGTTCCCAGGATGTTGTCGGAATTGAGGCCGGCGGTGCCGCCGGAATAACCCCAGGCATGCCCCTGGTAAGGCTGGTCCGCCTCCCAAATGGCTCCGGATCCCGGATAAAACTGAACATGCGCGCCTGCATTGACCAACAACCGCTCCACCCGGTGCGCATCAGCTTCGAAATCTCCGCGGAATGACAAATGAACACTCACTACATCCGAAAAGGTGTTGTCTTTGTTTTTCCCTTCGGCAAGCAACTGGTTTTCGCCGATCTTCATGGGGACGGACCAAACGGCAATGTGATCTTTTGGATGCCGGCTGCCCAGAGAATGCCCGTTGAGGAAAAGTTTCACCTCGGGCAGGTTGGTAAATACGGAGATCTCTTCATCAAAGGCGGCCTGGCTGTGTAGGCTGAAGGGGACTGTTCTCTGTGTCCAGTCATGACCGGCAATATGCACCACCGGTTGATCCGAAAGCCATGCTTTATAGAGGTAATAAACTTCTTTGGGCTTCCTGTGGCGGTCGACGAGGCCCTTTTCGTTGATCCAGGGACGGGTATCGTTTCTGGTTTCCGACGGGAAATCGTACATGATCCAAGCGGCCGATCCGGCAACGAACGGTCTGTCTTTGAGTTGTTTCAGGACATTCTCATGAAGTTGATTCTGATATTCGATGGAAAAATCAAAGCTCTGCGGATGCAGCGTGTGGATCCTGGAGTCGGCGCCGGCACCGTATTCGCTGAGGATGATCACCCTTTTGGGATATTTTTTGTGCTGATCGTCCAGGAAGCGGCCCAGGAGGTCCGTGCCGTTTTTGTCGAACATGGGATAATACCATCCGAAATACAAATTCCAGCCGGCCACATCCGTAACATCCGAAAGCCCGGTTTTGTCATATAGCGGATCGGGATTCATGGCCATGGTGGTTGGCCGGGTGGAGTCCAGCTGGTGTGCCAGCGCATTCAACTTCCGGGCTAGCTCTACCACCTGCCGGTCATATTCCGGTTCGGTCATATGGTTGAACTTCCTGCCCTGGCC
>JBJKPL010000028.1:0-32614 GCA_046706345.1 Candidatus Sulfidibacterium sp. | reverse complement strand
CCAAAAGGCAAGAGAAACAGGAACGTTGCCTTCACACTGAGCACTTTTCCCTACCCTTTTATTTAAGACTTCCTAAACTGAAATTCTGCCGTTTTCAAAATTCCCTTGAGTTCGGGATCCGGTCTGAACTGGATTTTTACTTCCCGCACATGGGTTTTGTTGAGTTTCGAAGGATCTTCCACCGCTTCGGTGCGCACACTCAGGCTGAAGATACCCAGCCCGTCAAGCCTGACATTGTTTCCTGACATGAGTTCTTCGATAATGATCTCACGAACACCTTCAACAGCTGCGAACACATCCGCCGAGCTCAAAGTGGTCCGGCTGTTCAGGACGGCGGCAATCTGCCTTAAACCGACCTGTTCTGTGCCGGAAATTCTTCCGTAATAGTTGTGCTGACCGCCGCCTTTTACACCGGGCTGGCTGATCGAAACCGGTACAATCTTTATCATGGGCTTATCATTTTAACTTTTCTTCCTGACGAAAGAAAAGTGTTGTACCCATCAAAGTTAAGGGTAATAACTTCGTTTTCATAATTTAATGCGTATCAAATTTATTTTTAGTGCGCATCAAAAACATTTTTGATGCGCGTGAGATTTTAATTTGACGGGCGTCATTTTTCAAAATCATCGAGTCCTTCCAATGACTTCCTGCTGAACAAGTGCAGGACCGAACGATAAAAAACAATCCATCTGCTTAATTTTTTTGTAGTTAGGAATTTTTTTCTTATCTTTGGAAGACCGAATGCTAACCCAAATAACCATGAAAAAACTACTAACCACACTCATTATTGCTGCCTTTATGCTGTTCGGTTGCCAAAAAGACCCATCCACTTCGAAAAAAGAAAAAACACCCACTACGAAATTAGTATTCGAAAATGATACGATTCCGGTGAAGCACACCTGGGTCAACCCATATGAAGACTATTCCATTACCTTCGACACGTTGCTTGCTGACTATAGGTATCCTAGTCAATATTTTCCTAACTCAGGTGCCTCCGGCAGATTCCATTACACAAAAGGAACAAAAACCATCTCCTTCTATTTACGTAATGAATCGCATGTTGGTTATGACACAGTGATCTACGATACAAAGATCATTTTTAGCGATCTTCTTCCGCATAAATCCGGTATCGACACCCTCTTTCCGCCTGATAAATATGCCGCCATCCTTACCATCGGGGTGCATATTCCTCAATAAGTATTTAACTTAACAAAGCAACCGGCGAACCCTGTTCGCATGAAAAAGTTTTCGCTTGTGCCGGCATTTGCATTCCGGACTTTTTCGGGTTGATCTTAAAGAGTCATCCTGTCTGAATTTTACCTGATCGATACATCCATCGATCGTTACAAAATTCAACTTACCGGCCTGATCCCCTGGCAGTTGCCGTCAAACCGTGAAACCAAATGGGCTCTTGCGGATCCGGAAGAATTGGCCTCTTGATTGCCTCCTTGAAGCCGGCACTGATTTTTTGATACATTTGGCCCTTAAAATGAACCCATGAAAAAATTTACCTTCCTGCTCCTTTGTTTGTTTTCGGTTTCTTTTTCCTTTGCCCAGCAAAAAGCGGTCACCGAAACCGGTGATGAAGTGGTCCTTTACAGTAACGGCACCTGGAAATATCTGCATGCCGACAGTACCCAGGCCATCAAACCCGTCACCAATCCCCATCCTTTCACCAAAAATGAGCAATCCACTTTCCTGATAAAAAGCAAGAATCTGAATGTGGGTTTTTGGATCAATCCAAAACTGTGGTCCTTTAAAAAAGGCGGGGATAACGACAATGCAGAATATACAATGCAATTGCGGAACGGGGATTTGTATGCCATGATCATCACGGAAAAGATCCAGGTTGCGATTGAATCCTTTGTTACGGTTGCTCTGGAAAATGGACGAAAGGTTGCACCGGATCTTAAAATTGTAAAAGAAGAATATCGGATGGTGAATGGGCTTAAGGTTCTTTTCCTCCAAATGAACGGTACCATTGATGGAATTAAGTTTACTTATTACGGTTACTACTATTCCAATGCCAACGGATCGGTTCAGTTCGTTACCTATACCTCACAAAAACTATTCAGTAGTTATCAAAAAGACTGTGAAAACTTATTGAACGGGATCGTGGAGATCAAGTAACTATTTTCTTTTCCATCCGGACCCATTTGCAATCCCTTGAAGAATTTCAATCGAGGCCGCTTGTGCCATGTGGTATTTCACGATAAATTTCCTCAAACATCTTTTCTTCCATCGATTGCGGGTCAAAATGTTTCCGTATTTTTGCGCCCGGCTTTTAACCCAAAATATCAAAATAAATGGACAATATTCTGGTAATTGGATGTTCGGGACAGATCGGTTCCGAACTGGTAATGGCACTCCGGAAGGCTTACGGAAACGATCATGTTTTTGCTACCGACATCAAACAACCCACGGATGAAGTAAGCGAAAGCGGCCCTTTTCAGATCCTCGACGTGCTGGATTTCAAAAACCTGCTCCATTTCCTGGTTCGTTATAACATCACCCAGATTTACAACCTGGCGGCCGTACTTTCCGGCAATGCCGAAAGAATTCCGCTGCAGGCCTGGGATATCAACATGAAATCGTTGATGAACACGCTGGAAGCTGCACGGCAGTCGGATGCCAAAAAAGTGTTCTGGCCCAGTTCCATCGCAGTCTTCGGCCCTACCACGCCCCGTCACGACACGCCCCAGATGACGGTAATGGAGCCCAATACGGTTTACGGCATTTCCAAGCTGGCCGGAGAGCGCTGGGGAGAATATTACAACAAAAAATACGACATCGATTTCCGGAGTGTTCGCTATCCGGGACTCATCAGTTATAAAACCGAACCGGGCGGCGGCACCACCGATTACGCCGTGGAGATCTTTTACGAAGCCATCCGGAATGGGAACTACGAATGTTTTCTGAGTGCCCAAACCGCCCTGCCCATGATGTTCATGGAAGATGCCATCAACAACACCATCCGGTTGATGCAGGCCGACAGTAGGAAACTTTCGTTGCGCTCATCGTACAATATGGCCGGGATTTCTTTTAATCCGGAACAACTGGCGGCGGCTATCCGGAAATACATACCGCATTTCGAGATCACTTACAAGCCCGATTTCCGTCAGGCCATTGCCGACAGCTGGCCCGCATCTATTGACGACAGCGTGGCCCAGAAAGACTGGGGGTTAAAGACCACTTACAGTCTGGACAAGATGACACGCATCATGCTGGAAAAAATCGGGGAGAAATTAGCCGATTAAAGCTATCTTTTTTCTTTCACGATGGTTTTATAATCCTCGCTTTTGGGAAGCGCCAGGAAGTGTTCCGTGATGTCGCGCGGCGGTTCCTTGATTTTTCTTGTCTTCAAATCAATCCAGGCACCTTCCACCGTGATGATGGCCGAGAGTTTGGTTCCGGTTTTGTACAAAAGATGCAGCATATTCCAGAATCTGCCGTCATCCGAAAGGCCCAGCAACTCCACGTCAACCCTGAGCTGTTCACCCTGCCGTATTTCCCTGAGGAATTTGGTTTCTTCGGTCAGCAGTACAGGCCCAAGATCTAAATCCAGAAGGCGTTCCATGTTGTATCCTTTGGCGGTAAGCAGTGCCACCCGGACTTCCGCAGCATAGTTGTTGTAAGCGGTATGACGCATGTGGTTGTTGGGATCGAAGTCGGCCCAGATCGGGTCGAACGTTTTTTCAAAAATCATATTCTTTCTCTATCCGGTTTTATATTTCTTTGTTACGATTTTGGTCTTCATTTTTGTGATTTCTGCCGCAGTTTTATCTGCGTAATTAAATCGGCATAGCCTGCACTGACGGCCAGCACAAATCCGTAGTAGCCGTCCAGGAAACCCCGTTTGTAAACGTAATTGGTTACTACTTTCCCGAAAGGCTTCAAAAACAGCTTCAGAACACTGGGGCGCTTTCCGCGGCGGATCAATTCTTCGGCTTTCAGGTCGGAATATTTGTTCATCTGACGCACATACTCCTCAAAAGAATAATAGGAATAATGCAGCAGATCGCCTTTCAACAAGCCCAGCCGTGAACCGGGTTTCAGATCCACTTTTTCATGCACATGGCTGTTGTTCCAGGTTCCGGCCTGCCGGTTCCAGAACCGCAGCTGCCGGTCGGGATACCAGCCGCCGTGCCGGATCCATGTCCCGCAAAAATTGGTGATCCGGTTGCATTTCCAGGCGTCGGAAGCCTCACTTTCTCTGGCTTCCAGCAAAGATTTTTTGAGCGGTTCCGAAAGGGCTTCATCTGCATCCAGCGACAGGATCCAGTCGAAGGAAGCCTGACTGACGGCAAAATTTTTCTGTGCACCGTACCCTTCGAATGGGTGCTGAAAAACCCTGGCTCCGTGCTTTTCACAAATCTCAACCGTATTATCCTTCGAAAAAGAATCCACCACAATAATTTCATCTGCTACCCCTTGCAGCGATTGCAAACAGCGTTCGATATTCCGTTCTTCGTTGAGTACAATGATGGTGGCTGAGATCTTTTTCATGGCTGTCCAAAATTAGGAAAAAAGCGTGCATCCATGAGAGAAGATTTTATGAAAGCACTCCAACTTTAACAATGAAAACCTGAACCCGTCGTCAATTACAAATAATTTTTAACCGGTATATTCTTTTCCTGCAGCAACACTTCCAGTTTCTTCCAGTCACGGTTAAGGAAATTCACGATAATACGCACTTTTCTGCTTTCGTCGGTGAGAATAACACGCATGCCCTTATTAAATGCGCCTTGTGGACTATTCCGATTCGGATACTCAAAAATTACTTCCTCGATGTCTTTTAACCGGAATGCCTTTGTATAGAATGGAAAATAAAAGTTTTTGATCACAAGATACCGATCGGAAACCCCCACTTTAAACATAGGCAGGGCTGCCATCAGGACGCCCAGGATGAACATTATCGTCAAAATCACCATCGCAAAAAACATACCGGCATTTCTTACCGGAATTTGTGTCCGTGCAGCATATAATGCGCCATATATGATTAAAAGGCCTAAATACGTGTAAAGAGTAAACAACGGCCACCGGGTTACATAATCCAATGTATCTGAAGACACTTCACCGGGCGAAACCTTTTGGATTCCCGTGTTGGAAAAGGCTTTAAGGCTGGGTGTTTCACCATTGATCACGGCCGTCCTGCAGGCTTGAATGGCCTTTACAATTTCATTTGCATTGGAATAATAATTGTAATGAATCACAACGGGTTGGGAAGTCGTTTTTGTTTTAATACGAACTGTTTGCTCGTTTGATTTTTTATCGCGGCCGTGATCTTCAATATCAGAAATGTCGCTCCATCGAATGGTTGTCTGTTTGCCTCCGGTGCTGAAATCTATCCCATTTCTTGACACCGTGATTTCAGGCATCGTTAACACCCGCCTGATCATACGGAAGACAACAAATCCTAGTAGGACGGCCATTCCCCACAGAATAGCGGTATTGGGAATATTATGAGTTGGAATTCCAATGTTTATAAACACGATCCCAACAATCGTCAAAAACGACAGGACCATTACAACATAAGTCTGTACCAGAAATTTTTTACTTTTTTGGGTCTTCATGGGCTTTGAATTTAATCATTCAGGTTTTTTATCGGCCCAAAAGTAAATTATCTTTCAAAAAATATCAACAGGGTTCCAGCTCCACGGTAAAATGCCTCAGGATGGGAGCTTCATTTACAATACGAAGGCCCCTGGTAATTTCTTTCCTGCGTTCGAAAACATTGATCAGGGCGGCAGCCACATAATCCATGTGGTTGTTGGTATAGACCCTTCGGGGGATGGCCAGTCTGACCAGTTCCAGATCGGGAAAACGGTTTTCGCGGGTTACCGGATCGCGGTCGGCCATGATGGCGCCAATCTCCACCCCCCGGACGCCACCTTCGAGATATAACTCCACAGCCAGGGTCTGTGCAGCAAAATGCTCCTTGGGCAGGTTGGGCAGAAAGCGTTTGGCATCCACAAAAATGGCATGACCGCCATAAGGATACTGGATGGGAATTCCGTAGTCGCGCAACTGTTTCCCAAGATAAGCGACCTGCGAAATGCGGGTGTGCAGATAATCGAATTCGGTGCCGTCGTAAAGTCCCTGTGCCAGCGCATTCATATCGCGTCCCGACATGCCGCCGTAAGTGATAAAACCTTCAAAAAGAATGTTGAAAGTGGTGGCTTTTTCAAAATCTTCCTTGTGACGGAATCCGATAAAACCACCCATGTTCACGATGGCGTCTTTCTTGCTGCTCATGGTCATGCCATCCGCATAACTGAACATTTCACGGACGATTTCGAGGATGGTTTTGTCCTGATAACCTGCTTCCCGCATTTTGATGAAATAGGCGTTTTCGGCAAAACGCGCCGAATCGAAAAAGACAGGAACACCATATTGGTGGGCCAGTTGTTTTACGGCTTTCATATTCGCCAGCGAAACGGGCTGCCCGCCGGAAGAGTTGCAGGTGATGGTCACGATGATCATCGGAATTTTTTCGCGGGGATATTTTTTCAGGACGTTTTCCAGCTTGTCCGGATCCACATTTCCCTTAAAAGGATGGTCCAGATCGGTATGAAAAGCTTCGTCGATGGTGCAGTCGATGGCAGTGGCTTTCCGGAATTCGATGTGTCCCTTGGTGGTATCGAAATGGGAGTTCCCGGGGACGATGTCTCCTTCTTTTACCAGCGCGGAAAACAACACATTTTCCGCCGCGCGGCCCTGATGGGTCGGCAGGAAATATTCAAAACCGGTGATCTCGCCAATGGCGTCTTTCAGCTTATAATACGAGGATGCCCCGGCATAGCTTTCATCGCCCAGCATCATGGCCGACCATTGTTTGTCGCTCATGGCACCGGTTCCGGAGTCTGTCAGCAGATCGATATACACCTGATCGCTGTGAAGGTTAAACAAATTATAATGTGCGTTTTTGATCCACGCGGCCCGTTCTTCGCGGGTACTGCGACGGATGCTCTCAACGACTTTCATTTTGTAGGATTCTGCAAATGGCAATTCCATGACAATCATTTTTAGAAGTGAAAAAAGGAATTAATACTCTGAAAAGGGTTTTTCTCAGACTAGCAGAATCTATCTCGCTCTTTGATGTTGAGATACGTCATTTTAGGATATGTGTCGTGCAGGACAACCATGGTCAAAAATAAGCTGATGTGCAAAAATAACAATTTTTCCCTTCAGGGGAAAATCAGCAGGCTGCCACCGTCGAACAACGGGCCGGGATAAAGTTCGATTATTTCATAACCCGCTATTTTTAACGTCTTCTCAAGGGCGGCACCCTCGGAATACCATTTCAACGCGCCGATCAAAAAAGCCTTGTCTCCAAACAAGCCCAAGGTGCCCCCGAGAAATCCGTGTTTGAAGCCGGGCAGCAAAATTCCCCGGGGAGGGAAGTACGTCATTTTGAGGTCACTTTTCTTCAGGGTTTGAACGATTCCGCGGTCGGAGGTAATAAACGACCCGTTTTTCAGGGGGACCAGGTTGCACCGGGCATAGCCCTGGCTGATAAACACGCGCATCCGGTCGTGAAATACCCGTTTCAGGCTTTCATCGGAAAGGTGGATGTTGTGGATCAGATAATCCTGGGAAACGGTGGCATTGTAACGGGCCGTTTCGGGATATTTCGCTCCTATCGGTAAACTTCCTTTTTCAAACGGTATCCGGTGTTGTTTCAGGATCTCAAAATACCGGATCGGTGTATTGGGGGCCGCCACGAGGCGGTCGCCGGCATGACAGAAAAAGATGTCGGGATGACCTGCAATGGCTTCATAGGTGATCCCGGAGGTCTGGAAGGGCACAAAGGTCCCCAGTCGGGCCAGGTGGTTCCGGGCTTCTTCCGGCATACGGGCATCTCCCAGAAATAACATATTTCATTATTTTTGTCCTTTACAAAAATACGCATTCGCACCTCAGGATGGGGTTGCAATAGGATCATTAAATTTTAAAACACATCATGAAGAACAACAAATGGCGTCTGGACGGAAAAACCGCACTGGTGACAGGCAGTACCAAAGGAATTGGAAAGGCCGTGGCGGAAGAACTGGCCGATCTGGGCGCAGAAGTATATATCGTTTCACGCCATCAGGAAGAAATTGACGGGCTATTGAAATTGATGTCGGAAAATGGCTTTTTGGCCAGGGGGATCCAGGCCGACGTGAGCCGTGCTGCCGATCGCGAAAAGCTGGTGAACTTTGTCAAGGAAAACAGCGGAAAGCTGGATATTCTCGTCAACAACGTGGGGACCTACATCCGGAAGAAAGCCGTCGATAACAACGAAGCGGAGTTTGATCACATTTTCAATACCAACCTGCGATCCAATTTCTTTCTTTCGCAACTGTTTTATCCGCTGCTGAAAGCCTCGCCGGACGCAGCCGTGGTGAGTGTCTTATCGGTGGCGGGGCTGACGCATTTGCGCTCAGGATCGCCTTACGGGATGACGAAGGCGGCGCTGGTACAGCTTACACGGAACCTGGCTGCTGAGTGGGCCGGAAGCGATATCCGGGTCAATGCCGTGGCTCCGTGGTACACGAAAACACCGCTGGTGGAGGCCCTGCTGGAAGACAAGAAATATTTGGAAGACATCCTTTATCGTACGCCCATCAAACGCGTGGCGGAACCGGAGGAAGTTGCTTCGGCCGTGGCCTTCCTGTGCATGCCGGCCGCCTCGTATATTACCGGCCAGTGCCTGGCCGTAGACGGTGGATTTACCATCAACGGATTTTAAACAGCGGCCGGATTATTCCACCGCATCCGGAGCCGGAAAAATGATATTTTTTGTTAAAAATGTCATATCTGACTCTAAATAATTAGCTTTGCATTTCTCAAACCTTAAAAAAAATCGAAAAAATCATGCGCAAACAATTTTTTTCAATTGGAATTATTGCTCTGGCTCTGATGTTTTTTGCATCCTGTTCGAACCAGAAGAAACCGGCAAACGGCTTTAGTGTTGCCGTAAACATCAGTGGACTTGCCCCTGCCACCAACATTGTTTTGCAAAAACGCACCGATGGCCAATGGGTCAAACTCGACTCGGTGACGCTGAAAGACGGAAAAGGAACGCTTACGGGAACTGTAACGGGTCCTGAACTCTATTATCTCTCCATTCCGAAATTCAACGTTTACATTCCCATCTGGCTTGAAAACAGCGATATTACCGTGACCGCAGGGATGAACACGTTGAGAAATCCCGAGATCAAAGGTTCCAAAACCGAAGACGCTTACATGGCTTACTCGGATTCCATCAAACACTTCAGAGAATCTGAAATGCAGCTGGAACAAAATTATACGCGTGCCCGCATGGCCAAGCAGGAAGAAAAAATGAAGGAAGCCGAGACGGCTTATGACAAAGTGGAAAACCAGCGGATCGACTACATGATCGGTTATGTGATGCGACACAACAAGAGTGCCATTTCGCCTTATCTTGTCATGCGGAATTCCTTTGCCCTTTCCCTGGGACAGCTGGATTCGGTTACCAGCAGCTTTGATACCACCCTGGCACAAAACGAATACGTAAAACTGTTAAAAGACCGGGTCTCCGTATTGAAGCGGGTGGCCGTCGGACAGCATTTTACCGATTTCACCCTGGACACGCCTGACGGAAAACCGGTTTCGCTGGCTTCAGTGGTAAAAGATCACAAATATACGTTGGTAGACTTCTGGGCTTCCTGGTGTGGTCCCTGCCGTGCCGAGAATCCCAATGTGGTAGCGGCTTACAAGAAATTTCATAAAAAAGGCTTCACCGTTTTCGGTGTTTCTTTCGATCGCGATCACGACAGTTGGGTGAAAGCCATCAAAAAAGACGGCCTTGACTGGACCCAGGTTTCCGATCTGAAATACTGGCAGTCAGCAGCTGGAAAACTCTATGGTGTACAGGCCATTCCCCACAATGTGCTGATCAATGAACAGGGTACGATTATTGCCCAGGACCTGAGAGGACAGGCTCTTCAGGATAAACTCAAAACTTTGATGAAATAATCCGACCTTCAAAACCTATGGAACCCGGGCAAAATTGTTTTGTCCGGGTTTTTTCGTTTTACCACCGGATTTTAAATTTTCACTTCAGGATAGAGGAAATTTCCCGTACCATCACCGCTGATGTCAATCCAACAATATATAGAAGTTCCACTCAATAATTTTTCTATATTAGTAGCCAGAATTGATCATAACTAATTTTATCATAAATCCTTGTCAAATCCTTATCCTGCGTGGTAGATATTATTTCGCCGGGAAGGTTTGCTTTTAATTTCTTAATTTTTTTATATGAATCCCGGCATACTCAGAAGAATAAGCTTGCGACTCCTGACCCTCGTGGCAGGGGTTCTTTTCACCCTACCTGTTCATGGGCAGGACTGGATCAAGAGTCTTCCCCAGAACAAAGTGAAAAACCACACCCTGACCCTGAAAGACTACCAGGCTGCTTTTATGGAGCACTACAATGAATATGCTTTAAAAGAAAAAGAAGCCCGGGAAGAAAATGAGGTACTGGACGAGAATTATGAAAAATTCAAACGCTGGGAATGGTATTGGGAAACCCGGGTAGACTTTAAGACAGGAGCTTTCCCGACGGTAACGGCGTATGATGTCTACCAGCAGTTTCTGCAGACGCATCCCCGCACCAAAGCCACCACAACCAATACCTGGACCAGCATAGGCCCCAGTCACACATTGGGAGGCTATGCCGGACTGGGACGCATCAATTGTGTGGCTTTCAGCCCTGCAGACACCAATACGCTGTATGCGGGTTCAGCCTCCGGCGGTGTGTGGAAAACCACCAACCTGGGCGCCACCTGGACCCCCACCGGTGACTTCAACAATGCCCTGGGTGTCGCCGGCCTCGTTGTGGTGAACACGGGAGGTCAGGATATCGTTTATCTGGCCACCGGCGACCGGGACCACTTTGACACCTATTCCGTGGGCGTTTTAAAATCCACCGACGGCGGCAACACCTGGAACACTACCGGTCTGACCTGGAAAACCAGTCAGCACGGCATGGTGTACAAGCTGCTGTTGGATCCCAAAGACAACAATACCTTATATGCCGCCAGCAATGGCGGGCTGTTCAAGACCACCAACGGCGGCACCAACTGGTCTCGCATCAACACATTAATTTTCAGAGATATTGAATTTCAACCCGGTTCCGATACCCGAATGATCGCCTCCTCCAATTCCGGTGGCATCTATTACAGTAAAGATGCCGGCGTAACCTGGACTCAAACGGTAAACAATTCAACCGAGGGGAGAACGGAACTGGCCGTTACACCCGCAAGCAGTAATATCGTATACGCAGTGATGTCCAATGCCAGCAATTACGGTCTGTATGCTTTTTATAAATCGGTGGATACCGGCGCCAGCTTCACCCAGATTCCCGACACACTGAATCTGCTGGGTTGGAATTGCGACGGAACCGACAAGGGGGGCCAGGGATGGTATGACCTTACGCTTGCCGTGGATCCCAACAACGCCCACAAGATCTTTGTCGGTGGGGTAAACGACTGGTACAGCTTAGATGGCGGTGTCAGCTGGCAACTGAGCAACCACTGGTCCAGCAACTGCAGCGGGAAAACCCAGATCGTCCATGCGGACAAACACGATATTGTTTACCAACCCATCACCCATGCCGTCTTTGAGTGTAACGACGGCGGTCTTTATAAAAGTCCTGATGGCATCCATTGGGAAAACATCGGCAGCGGACTGGTTACCAGCCAGATCTACCGGATTGGACTCGCGGCCAATGTTAATGGAGAAGTGATAGCAGGGCTCCAGGACAACGGAACCAAATTCCTGTATTCCGGCACCTGGCAAGATGTTTATGGCGGCGACGGGCTGGATTGTTTGATCGATTATACCAACGACAGTATTCAGTATGGAGAGACGCCCAACGGTAGTTTGTTCCGGACCAAAGACCGCTGGAATAATACCGCGTCAATCAACACCGGCCTGCCTAGCAGCGGGGCCTGGCTGACTCCTTTTGTTATGGATCCTGTCAATCACAAAACCCTCTTTGCGGGATTTGATGAGGTTTACAAAACCACCGACCAGGGAGATCACTGGAGCCAGGTGAGTAATTTCAACGGCACCGCTACCATTCGCTCCATGGCCATTGCTCCGTCAAACCACCTGTACATTTATGCGGCCACTCTTTCCAAGCTGTATCAAAGCAAGGACGGCGGAAGTTCCTGGACCGACATCACAGGTTCACTGCCTGTTAACGACGCAAGTATTACCAATATCGCTGTCGACTATAACCATCCCGGCACGGTATGGGTCACCTTTGGTGGTTACAACAACCTGGGAGTCTACGAAACAGAAAACAACGGCGCCACCTGGAACAACATCTCCACCGGTCTTCCGGCCATTCCCATTGACTGCATCGTGCAGAACAAACTCAAAGACACCACCCAACTTTACGTCGGGACGGATGTGGGCGTTTTTGTGCGCCAGGGCAACTCCCAGTGGGTTTCATATATGGATCAGCTGCCCAATGTGGTGGTCAGTGACCTGGAGATCCAATACAACAACAACAGCGGGACACTCTATGCCGGCACTTTCGGCCGCGGATTATGGTCTGCAGCCCTTTTCAACGGTACGATTCCCACTTCGCCGGCTGCAGATTTTGTTGCCGACAGTACCAATCCCATGGTGGGCGACACGGTCCGCTTCACCGATCTTTCGAACAACAACCCGACTTCCTGGAAATGGCAATTTTCACCTGCTACGTTCACTTATCTCTCCGGAACAGACAGCACCACGGAAAATCCCATCGTAAAATTTGACCAGTCGGGATATTATACGGTCTCGCTGACGGCCATGGGCAGTGACACACTGACCAAAACCATCCCTTCTTACATTCTGGCAAGAGACCGTTTCCAGGTAACCGTCACGGCGAACCGTACCACCGTTTGTTCTGGAGACACCACCCAGCTGTTTGCCAACGTGAGTGGAAGTTCGGGGACACTGAAATATTCCTGGAGTTCCAAACCATTGGGCTTTAGCTCAACCACCCAGAACCCCATAGTGACTCCGGCCAATGATACCACCACCTATACTGTGGCGGTACTGGACGGTAACAATGCCACCACCGGCAGTGTGATCATTTACCGGGTTACCTGCACCGGGATCAGCAACAACGAAGCCGTTACCGGAAAAGTGGAAGTCTTCCCCAATCCCAGCAATGGATTGTTCTCGGTTTCGGCAGAAAAGACCATTCTCAATGTGGAATTGCTGAACCAAAACGGGGAGACCGTTTATTCGGAAAATGTGCATGCCAAAAAGGCCATGATGAACATCCGGTTGCCGCGGGGTATGTATTTTGTGAAAGTGACACTTCAGGGCGAGAATCAGGCACAGCTGATTTCCCTGCTGAAGCTGATCATACAATAGCTTTTGATTTTTGCGCGGATCTTTACCAGGGAACCGGGTCAATTTTTTCGCATGATCGTGAATTCGATGATCTGTTCGAGCGCTTGTCGGGCCTCGTTGTCAGGGAATTCATGCAGCAGGTCGATGGCTTTGGTTTTATACTCTTCCATCCGTTTTCTGCAATAGTCGATGCCTCCGGATTGGTAAACGGCATCCCGGATGATGCGCAGGGTTTCAGGATCCTTGTTTTTCTTTTTGATCAGATGCATCAGTTTCTGCTTTTCCGAATGATCGCTATGGTCCAGCAGGTAGATCAGCGGAAGGGTAACCTTTTTTTCCTTCAGATCAGTTCCGGTAGGTTTTCCGGTAACAGAGGTCTTTTCATAATCCAGCAGGTCATCCATGATCTGAAATGCGATCCCCGTATATTCACCGACATCCCACAATTTCCCGATTTGTTCCCGGTCGCTGATGGTGGAATAAGCCCCGGTGGCAAAACAGGATCCCAGCAAAGAAGCTGTTTTCTTACGGATCACTTCAAAATACACTTCCTCGCTCACATCCAGTTTCCGGGCTTTTTCCAGCTGCAGCAACTCGCCTTCACTCATGTCGCGGGTAGCCTTGGAGACATATTCCAGCAGGTTATAATCCTGATTTTCCACCGCCAGCAGCAAGCCTTTGGCCAGCAGATAATCCCCGGATAAAACGGCAATTTTATTCCGCCACAGCGCGTTCACCGAGAACACACCCCGCCGTTTATAGGAATCGTCCACCACATCATCGTGCACCAGGGTAGCAGTATGCATCAGCTCCACAATGGTCGCGGCCCGGTAAGTGGAGGTGTTGATCTGCCCTACCAGCTTCGCACTGTAGATCACGATCAAAGGACGGATCTGCTTTCCTTTGGTCTTCAGAATGTATTGCATGATGATGTCAAGCAAGGGCACTTTAGAGCGTACCGTATCCCGAAAGACCTTTTGGTAGGCTTTGATATCCTGTTCGATGGGCTTCTTTATGGCATTAAGATCTTTCATAGCTCCGACCGGGCACAAATTTAGTTTTAATTTATTTAAGCAAAACGGTGTTTAAAAATTAGTTTGTAGTACCCGGGCCTCCGTCCGGTACAATCTGAAACTCCCCGGTCGATTTCTGTGAAACAGGCTCAAAAAACGGATGGTTCCATCACGGCTTCCGGCATAATTTTTCCTCAGGGATCATGCTTTGGAACAGGGATTTTTTCATAATTTTACCTGCTGAATCTTTTAAATTAAAACCCAGCCCCACACGTTCGAGCCTCCTTAGAACTGAAATCTCTCCATTCCTCTTAACGGAATGGAAGACAGAAAAAGATGCAGTCCCGAATGCGGAATAATAAAAACAGATTATGGATATTTTTACCAGACGCTTTCTGATCTTAGGTTTGACGATATTCTTTGCTTGTTGGACCCGTCCCGTTTTTTCACAGACCTATCTGGATCCCAATGCCACTGTATCGGCGCGTGTCCAGGACCTGATGAGCCGGATGACGCTGGACGAGAAAATCGGCCAGATGGTCCAAACGGAAAGGAATTTCTCCAATGTCAATTCCGTCATCACCCATTATTTTCTTGGATCGATCCTGAGTGGCGGCGGAAGCACACCGGGCAATAATGCACAAAACTGGATCGATATGTACAACAGCATGCAGCGGGCGGCATTGGAGACCAGGTTAAAGATCCCCATCATTTATGGCATTGACGCCGTCCACGGGCATAATAACCTTTACGGGGCGACGATCTTTCCACACAACATCGGATTGGGATGTACCCGCGACACGGCCCTGATCGAAGCATGCGCCGCCGCAACCGCGGTGGAAGTCCGGGCCACCGGTTTAAACTGGACCTTCAGTCCCTGTATTGCCGTGGCACGCGACATCCGATGGGGTCGAACCTATGAATCTTTTGGAGAGACACCCGCCGTGGTAAAAATGATGGCCGGCGCGGCCGTGCGCGGTTATCAGGGCGACAGCCTGGGTACCCCCGACCGGATCCTGGCGTGTGCCAAGCATTTTGTTGCCGATGGAGGTACCCAAAACGGAGTAAATGCCGGAAATGCGGTCATCAGTGAAGCCACACTCCGGGCGATCCATCTACCCGGCTATATCAAAGCCATTCAGGCCGGCGTGGGAAGTATTATGGTATCCTTCAGCCAATGGAATGGAGTATACTGTCATGAAAACAAATACCTGATCACCGACCTGTTGAAAGGAGAGCTGGGGTTCAAAGGCCTGGTCGTCTCCGACTGGGACGGGATTGCTTCGCTTTCCGGCGATTATGAAACCTGCGTAAAACTGGGGGTCAATGCAGGGATCGACATGTTCATGGAGCCTACGAAGCCAATAGAATTCATCAACGATCTGAAGGATCTGGTGAGCAAGGACAGTGTGTCTATGGATCGCATCAACGATGCGGTGCGCCGGATCCTGACCGTGAAATTTAAGCTGGGACTGTTTGAACATCCCTATGCCACTACAGCCCTGGTTGACAGCATTCGAAGTCCCTATCATCTACAGCTGGCCCGTCAGGCGGTGCGGGAGTCGCTGGTGCTGCTCAAGAATAACAACTCACTGCTGCCTTTGTCCAAGTCCAGTGGCAAGATCCTGGTGGCCGGTGAGAAAGCCGATGACATCGGGGCGCAGTGCGGCGGTTGGACCATCTCCTGGCAAGGAAGCCTGGGAGATATCACTCCGGGGACCACGATCCTTAAGGCCATACAAAAAGTAAGAGGCACCGATAATGTGACTTATTCGCCCGACGGCACCACTTCAGTAAAGCCGGATTTGGCGGTGGTTGTGGTGGGCGAATCGCCCTATGCCGAAAGCGCCGGAGACAATACCGACCCCACCCTGGGCACAGACGACATTCAAACCCTGGAGAACGTGAAAAAATTGGGCGTTCCCTATGTGGTTTTGTTGTTGTCGGGGCGCCCCCTGATCCTGGGCGATGTATTGACCAATGCCACCAGTGTGGTGGCCTGCTGGCTGCCAGGGACGGAAGGCGAAGGTATTACGGATGTATTGTTCGGAGATTACGACTTCACCGGAAAATTATCCCAGACCTGGCCGGCTACCATCAGCCAGGAACCCATCAACTGGGGCGACTACTATTACCAGCCCCTGTTCCCATACGGATATGGATTAACCTACAATGTCAGCGGGGTGCGCCAAGAAAAGCAAAATTCTTTTGCCGTTTATCCCAACCCCACGTCAGACTTTATCCATATTCCTGCCGTCATCAAAGGAACGCTGCAGGTATATGATCTTTATGGCCACTGTGTGCTAAGCCAACCACTGGATGCCGGGCAGCAAAACATCCCTATCCGGCGCCTTCCGGCCGGTATGTACCTGGTTCGGGTTACCTCAAAAACAGGTAAAATCTCCGAATCCCGGTTTGTAAAACGCGGCGGATGAAACCTTAAACTTGTTTCATCTGAGGTGGTATGCGGAATCTGGGGACTGAGGAATTGATTTCATTTCCCATGACTAATATCCGGAACCGGCTTTTTAAGCGGATTTTTTGATGTTTTTAAATTCTGTGTATTTTTGCACTGATAACCAGCCTTTTTGATGACCTCCATCAGGAAGACTCTTTTCAACCCAAAAGTGAACACAGAAATATCTTTTCTATCCGGTCCCGGAACTTACGGAGGAATCCGGAGATCTCATAGGCTGCCTTTACCGGGAGCGTCCGCTTGTAATTTATTGTCCTTCCTTAAAATTTATTGAAATTATGAAATCCCGAAAAATTATTCTTTTAAGCATCCTGCTGATGGCCGCTGTCGTTTTCCTTGCCCTGAAGAACCACCGGTTTGAGGCGGTTCCCGCCCCGGGAAAAAGTCTGCCGTTGCATAAAAACAAAGTGTCTGCCATCACCGAAAGGTGCGGCAAGGTGAACATCACCGTGGATCCGAGACTGGAATTACTTGCCAGTCTGGAACTGAACAGCGGTTTTTACAACATTGTAAAAATATAAAAGTGATTATAAAGAAAAGATGCGTCAATATTTCAGCCGGGTCAGGAATCACGAGGCCGTTCAGCTGTTTCAGTACCTGAGCTTCAACGGTTTGTATGTGGATGTTCCACCCGATTTTATGATCCATTTGTCCGGAGTGCCCGATCTGAAGGTGCAATACAAGATCAGCGAGGATCTGATCCGCCTGTTTACCGGGGATCAAAAAACGACCGATCAGTTTTTAAACGCGCTGAGGAATTATGCCATGCAGGCCGACCTGCAGGAATTTTTCAATGAAAACCGTGATTTTTATACTTCTGAGATCAACGCCATCAAAAAGACACTTTCAAAACACGATTATGTTCAGGATATTGAAGCTTACTATGGTTACGGACAAAACAGTTATAATGTCATCCCATCCCCTTTGTTCGAAGGGAATTACGGGTTAAGGATCCCGTTGAAAGACGGCCGGTACGACCTGTATGCCGTGATCGGCGGCAGCGACTATAAAGACAACAATGAAAAAATGTTGCGTTATTTGGTCTGGCATGAATTCAGCCATTCCTACATCAACCCAATCACCGCAGAATATCAGGAACAGGTAAATCAATGTGCTGAAAATTTCGAGCCGATCCGGGCGGCCATGAAAAAAAACGGTTATTCCAGCTGGTCTACCACCATCAACGAACACATCATCCGTGCGGTCACCATCCGGCTGACGGAACGGATCCTGGGACCGGATCAGGCTGAGAAACTACAGGATCGAGAGAAACAGAAAGGCTTTGTTTATGTGCAGGCCCTCTGCAACCAATTGAAATATTACGAGGCACACCGAAAGGAATTCAGGACCATCAAGGATTTCTATCCCCGGTTACTGGAAGTTTTTAAAAATAAGCCTTCGGGGTTACAGAAGGGATCCATAAATTCATAACCCTTCGCGACATTGGTTCGGAATTTACTATGGGATCAAAAAAAAATAACATAAAAAGACGTCTAAATTCAACATATTAATAACTTAGCACAAGAAATTAACCCAGATTTTCGGCCCAATCATAAGGAAAATGATAGAACAGGATCTTTCAGCCAGTATCGCGAGATTGCAAAGGGAATCAAAAGTCCTGGAGATCAAAATCAAGGTCTGGAAAGATGAAAAGCAGAAGCTGCAGCTGATCCAGCGGAAGGAAACGATCCTTGCCGAAATCGAACGGTTGGGCAACCCCCAGTCTTCGAAAATCCAAAAAGATCCCCTTGAACCGGCAAAAGACAGGGCAGTTGAAAAAGCAAAACCCGTCGCCGAAAAACCGGTAAAGAAAGAAGATTCAAAAACTCCCGCCCAACTTGAAAGAGAACTTCGACTGCTGGAAATCAAGATCAAGGTCTGGAAAGATGAAAAACAGAAGCTGGAGCTGATCCGGCGCAAGGAAAAAATTCTGGCGGAAATAGGACAGACAGACCCTACGCAGGCTGAACAAAAGATGAAAGCAACGGTTGAACCGGCCAAAGAGCGACAGGTTGAAAGAGCCAAAGATCCTGCTGGGAAACCTTTTCCAAAGGAAGCGGATGCGAACCGAATTTCTCGACTTGAAAGAGAAGAACGCTTGTTGGGAATAAAAATCAAAGTCTGGAAAGAGGAAAAGGGAAAACAGGAATTTATCAAGAGAAGAGAGGCCGTCCGGGCAGAGATGGCAAAACTAAAACAACAAACTGCTCCGGTT
Organism: Candidatus Sulfidibacterium sp.; assembly: GCA_046706345.1. Classification (GTDB taxonomy): domain Bacteria; phylum Bacteroidota; class Bacteroidia; order Bacteroidales; family F082; genus Sulfidibacterium. The sequence continues at coordinate 13,542 of JBJKPL010000028.1, read as the reverse complement.
GGGGTCGAAAAAAAATCCGAAGACACCCCGGTCACCGAAAAGCTGGCCGCCTCAGTTAAACTGCCGGATCAGAAAACAATGGCAACTCCGGCAGTAACCCAAACCCCTTTGGCTCCAAAAGGAAGGGGGGAAACCAGGGATCCCGGGAAAGAAAAAGATTTTTCCGCCGCGTCGGTTGAAAAAACCCTGACCGAAATGGAGTTGTTGCGAATGCTCGTTCGCCTGGAAAAAGAAGCCCGGATCCTGGAATTGAAGGTGCGGGTTTGGAAAGATCCACAAGAAAAGGCAGGGTTGATCAAAAGAAAAGATAAGAATCAATTCGAAATTGATGAAGTGAAGAAGAAACTTGACGTAATCAACGATAAAAAATATGGTGAAGAGGCCCGGTCGGCAATTTTGAGACAGCTGAAGGACTATCTCAACGAAGTCCGGGAAGCGGGCCCGGAAATCGACGGCAGCCTGCCGCAAAGGATCAATCATGATCTGAATTTTTTTGTGGCAGGACGGGGCTCCGGGAAAAAACCTCCTGTTTCTGCCACCAGGGAAGAAAAGGATACTCCGGTAGAAGCCCGGGGGCTTTCAGTTTTTCTGGACCTGGAAATCGAAAAGGTGACCCGGATGACGGAGCCGGGCTATCGGGAACTCAGAAAATATATGGGCGAATTGAAAGACAGATTCCTCAAACAATTTCCCGTTCAGGCAGATTGAGGGCATCCGGAATTTCCTTTATTTTGACACGAAAAAATACGTCATGGATTCCTTATACGCAAAAAAGGGCTGGGTACTGGCCCTGCTCCTGTTTTTTTCTCTTTCTCTCAGCGCCGCCCCCGGCGATCTTTCCGCTATCCGGAAAACGGTTGCCCCCGCCGATGCGGAACCCGGTGGGGTAAGTCACAAACGATTCTTTTTCCTTGCGGAATACAAAGTCCTTCACTCAACCCATCAGGATAACTTTATGGGGAAAGATCTGGTTTTCTCTTACCGCCTAAATCCTAATCTGTTGCTGGGGTTGGGTATGGAATATACAAGCAGCAAATTTCATGACGACAACGGTTGGAGGATTTATAACATCCGTTTTATCCCGATTTTTGCCGATGCCAAACTGTTTCTTCCCGGTAGCCGACTTTTGGCGCCTTTTCTTCAGCTTTCGGAAGGGATCTCTTTCAATCATTACAACCGGATGGATCCACCCTATACCTCGTCTTATTTCGTTTCTGAATCGGGAGATTATCTGTACACCGGAATAGGATGTGTGATCAGGATTAACCGTTTCCTGAAACCGGTGATCGGGATCGGGTTCAACGGCTTTAAAATGTCTTTTAACAGCCTGGATGTGAACCCGCACGGTTTTACATTCCGGATCGGATTGCATCTCTAACAGGGCCCTGCTCTTCCTGCAGTTTACCTCCACTCCACCACCGTACCACGGTCCCGGCTTAACAGGTGTTCGGGAACGGCCTGACGGATGCTTTCGGCCAGCAATTCCAGGAGGCGGGTTTTGGCGAAGCGCCGGGTATAAACCAGGCTGACTTCCCGCAACGGAAGGGCATTGCCAAAGTGTCTTACCTGGTCCTTTTTTTCTTCCGGTACATCCCGGCTCGCCAGCTCGGGGATCAGGGTAAAACCCCCTTCCTTATCGATGATTTTGGTAAGTGTATCCAGCGATCCGCCCTCGAATTCGAACGGCAGCTTGTCAGAAGAAACATCATGCAGTTCACACAGATTGATCACCTGATTACGGAAACAATGGCCATCGCTCAGCAACCAGATCTCCGGTGAATCCATGTCTTTGATCCTGATCATGGGTTTGTGGGCCAGCGGGTGATGCCGGTTGGAATAGATCATCATTTCCTCATAATACAACGGCTTTTCGATGATCGCCTTATTGTGTAGGGGCGTCACCACAATCCCCACATCCAGCAGCTCCTTGCCGAGTTTCTCTTCAATCCGCTCGGTGATCAGCTCCTCCACCCTGATCTGAACATTGGGGTAGTGTTTCTTGTAATCGCCGGCAAACAAAGGCAGCAAATAGGGCGCAATGGTGGGGATCACGCCGATGCGCAACTCACCGGCGATCTGCGATTTTGCTTCCTCTGCAATCAATGCAATCTTCCGGGATTCCTGTAAAATAACCCGGGCTTGTTCGATGATCCGGGTGCCGGCTTCGGTAGGGATCACAGGCTGTTTGGTCCGGTCGAAAAGGATGAGGTCCAGTTCTTCCTCCATTTTCTTGAGTTGCATGCTTAGCGTGGGCTGCGTAACAAAGCATTTTTCCGCAGCCGTCGCAAAATGACGGTAAGTATCCACCGCCACCGCATATTCGAGTTGAATGAGTGTGATCATATGACAAATATAGACAATTTCTATCTGATAATAAAAACAATTGATTTGACCAATATTGATAAAAATCGGATTTTTGTGATGTAATTTTAAAGAGTAAAAACATTAACTATCAACAAGATGAATACTATGGGAATGGGAAATAAAAGGATTCCGGTCTTTTCCGGTGGATGGAACGAACTTATGGACCCCTACCCGTTTTTTTACACCAACCAGCGGGGAAAGTACTGGCGCCTTTTCATAAAACATCTTCTTAAGACCCTTTCGAAAATAACAAGGATTCATCATTAAACTTTTAAAACAATTGACCATGGAACAGGAAGTAACTTACATGCCCCGCATCGGGGACGCTGCTCCGGATTTCGAAGCAGTAACAACGAAAGGAAAGATCAAATTTTCCGACTACGCCAAAGACAAATGGGTGATCCTATTTTCTCACCCGGCCGATTTCACGCCGGTTTGTACAACCGAAATGAGCGGCTTTGCCACACGCAAAAGCGAATTCGACGCACTGAACACCGAACTGATGGGCCTGAGCATTGACAGCATCCACTCACATATGGCCTGGGTGAACAATGTTCATGAAAGGACCGGGGTGTTGTTCGATTTCCCCATCATTGCCGACATCGACATGAAAGTATCGAAACTTTACGGCATGCTGCAGCCCAACGAAAGCCTGACCGCTGCCGTCAGAGCCGTATTTTTCATCGATCCCAAGAAGAAAATCAGGCTGATTATGTATTATCCTTTGAATGTCGGCCGCAACATGGATGAGATCCTGCGGGTCCTGGTGGCATTGCAAACCGCTGATCTGCATAAGGTGGCCCTGCCACTGAACTGGAAAAAAGGCGACCGGGTCATCGTGCCACCTCCTACGGATCTGGATGCTTTAAAGGTCCGGCAACAAGAGCAATATCCCGAAAAGGTCGATTTTTACCTGGTAAAAAAAGACCTCTAAACCGTTTTCATTTTGTACCACAAACACCTCAGAACCAAAGGTTCTGAGGTGTTTTAGTCTCAACATGTTTGTTTTTATACCCTCGCCCTTCTTCTAAAAGTTCCACATTCTGGTGATCGTGAATCCTAACATTAAATCGCCTTTAGTCCAGTCATTTGTATTCTTCATGTATATCTCCTGTGGAATGATCCCTTGAGCGGTCGTTAAATAAATCTGGAATGTATGGCCCGCATCCGCCGTTTCAATCTGATATCCGATGCCGAAATTCGGTTTGGAACGAGTGACCGATGCAATGGCAGATCCGCCCGAAACCTTTCGGATCTCAACAGGGACATCGTATTGAAAAATAACAGAAGATTCCCTGGTGAATTCAATTTGTCCGGCGACTCCGAAGCCCATTACATCAGGATTCATTCCTGCAGGCACCGTATTATAGTGTGTAAAACTTCCCGTAAGCTCCAGGGAAAGGAAATGACTGAATCTCCTTGAAACCAGCACCTGTCCGAAATAAGCAAACCTGTTTTCAAATCTATAATGATCGCCAAAGCTGGAATTTGGACGCCCATCTAATGCAAAATCGCCAAATACGGCAATACCTACAGGCATGCGGTTTGACCTTGTCTGTTGAAACAGAACATATTTTCCCCAAAAGTCGCTGTACATGTTGAATCGGGTGATTCCGTAACCCAGCACCAGGTGTCTGACAGGTACATAACTGACTGCCAGGCGAATATTTGCACCTGGAGCATAGAGGCCGTAAAGGTCATGAATGCCCTGCGCATTGACCATTCCAAACCTGTGTTCAATGTATACTTCAAATGTTTTGGGAGGCACATCCAGCGTGGTCTGATTGTCGATCAGGACTTCCCCATCCCACGGGTCATAACGCGGAACTTTTGATCTTTTGGTCTGAATCTGCATCGAATTTTGCGCATGACCGTAGCCCATCAGAAGGAAAGTCAGGATAAAACCTGTAATTATTTTTTTCATTTTTTTAAAATTTCACCAGGAGAAATCTGATTCGGCCTATTCTGAATTGGCCCAACCATTTATTTTTATTCTAGGTCCCTTTTTAATCCATTTGTTTCAGGGAGTTTTTCAGGACAAGTATCGATACACGTCAATGCTCCGTCGAGATGCTCCTGAAGAAGGGTGCCGACGATGCAAAAAGAAAGACATTCCCATAATTCAGGAAAAATGTCTTAACCTGAAAACAGCGTCTTTAAAAGATGTTTTTTTGGATCAATGACAATCGTACCCGCATTTAGCCGCATCTAAAAAAACAGGTCTACAACTTTTGATTCACGACTTCAGGGCCGTTTCAGTTGCTTGCTCAAATCCGCTCTCTTATTGTACGATAATCGTTCCGGTCATTTTATCAAGATGAATCTTACAATAGTAGGGGAAAGTCCCGGTACTGTTGAAAACATAGCTGAACGTTCCGTTGGGTCCAATATTTCCACTGTCGAAAAGACCGGAAGGATGTCCCGGCGTTCCGCTTGTTACGGTGTGATCGAAAGAATCCTTATTAACCCACGTAACCGTATCGCCTTTAGCGATTGTCAAGGTCTGCGGGTTGTAGGAGGTATTTTGCATAATAACCTGGTTGGGATTTGGTTTCGAAACCGGACTATTATTGCTGTAGCTGTTGCTCTTAGAGCAGGAAGAAAAGGCAAAAAAAAGGGTCAAAATCATTGAAAAAGCCATTACCCTGTAAGGTAAAAAGCGACTTGCGTCCATACTTGATTTTTTCATGACTTAGTAATTTTAGAGAAATCATTAAACAAAAAATGTTATTAGTTATTTGGTATTTAATTGCCTAATAAACTTCTAAAAGTAGCTATTATTATTCACGGTTGAACTCCTTAAAAACAAAACAATTGTTAAATTTTGAATTTAAGAAACGGTTGGCTTGGGAGGTTTTTTTAATAAAAATGAATAGAAAAAGGCAACTTGACCTTATGGAAAACGAGTTGAAAAGAAGGGCTCCGGTTCGTGATCGCCGCTTATTGCGATATTTCAAAGTTCGAGCCTGATTTCGATGCCAAATTTCCCTTTTTTAAAGCATTTTATGCGTTTTCGTGTCCTCCGTCGTTTGGCCCGGTTTGTTATGGTGCCGGAAAAACCGACCGTACATGACCAGATAAATGCCCTGAAGCAAGGCGCCGGCAAAAAAGGGAAATTCCAGCATCCCGGCGCTGAACAAAAGCCCTGCAATGCCGGGGCCCGCTGACCGGGTAACCTGCATGGAAACCGTATTTAAACTTGTGGCAAACCCCCTTCTTTTTTCACGCACCAGTCCAATAGCCAGTGCCTGACGGTTCCCTGCAGTGCCCCGGTTGAAAGCAGAGCGCATGATAAAGATCAGGGATGCCAGCCAGTAAAACGGGGCCAGCGGCAGCAAGATCAGTAAAATCAATCCTACCAGTCGCATTTGGACTACCGACCGCACAATTCCGATCTTCTCGCTGATCCTTCCGGTGTAAACCGAGGAGATCCCGGTGATCAAAAAGGTGGCGGCCATCATGGGTGCGATGGAAGCGGGTCCTTTGCCGAACTTCAGGAAAAACCAGTAAGAGATCAACGGGGAGGTCAGTCCGATGGCAAGCCCGTTAAAGGAATTCAGGATGGCCAGGCCGGTAAGCATTTTATTTTCCTGACGCCGGATCCTGATCTCTGATTTATCCTGTTTCTCTGGCTTCACCTGACGGGATCCATTGTAATATTCCCTGGCCCTGGCAATCAGCCACAGGTTGACCAGTGTTGCCATCATCACCACGATAAACAGCGGACGATACGCGGCAGCATCCACCGGGGCCGATAAGCGGCTGCCCGTTGCCAGACCATGCAGAATGGCCGGGATCATGGCCAGTAGGGCTCCGGTACCCATGCCGAAAAAGCCAAATGCCGCATTCAGGCTGTACACCCGGCCCCGTCTCTCCGGAGCCACCTGTTCCGCCAACCAGGCCTGTTCTGCAGGTGAAAAAGGGCCTGCCGCTCCCCCGGCCCCCTGTCCGAAACCGGCAATGATGATCACCAGCGTCAGGAGGAATACCTGGGCGGAAAATAACGCTACCAGGCTGCAAAGAAAAATCAGGCTTTCGTAAATGATCAGAAAGGGTTTGCGTTTCAGACGATCGCTGGTAAGGCCGATCCCCAGGCTCAGCAAAGCCCCGAAAAGCCCGGCCGCACTCAGCACCCATCCGATGTGGAAAGCCCTCCATCCCAATGCATTCAGATACAATGTCATGTCCACCACCAGGGCACCCTGTCCGATGCTTCTGAAGGCACGCGCCAGGATCAGCTTTTGGGTGGTGGGATGAAGGTCCCTGAGAGAAAGAAAATTATATTTAAAGAAAATATCATTCATAACCGATGAAATCTACAACCTGCTTTTGGTTTCAATCCACTTTGCGGAGGATTACCTTCCGCGTTCTCCCCTCTTCATTCCTTATCACAGGCAAACACAAAATCAAAATTATTCTATTTTTTCCGGGAACCTGAAAACCATCCTGAGTTACCGATTCCTAGGAAACGGGCAAGGCAGTTTCAAAAGAGCGGGCTGTTATTTTACGTTGATGGTCCCCGTCATTTTATCCTGATACAATTCACAGTAATAATTGAAAACGCCAAGGCTATCGAAGGTATAGCTGAATTCGCCATGGGGCGTAATATTTCCGCTGTTGAACAGACCGGAAGGATTCCCCGGATTTCCACTGGTAACCGTATGGTCATAGGGATCCTGATTTATCCAGATGATCGTGGTCCCGGGACTGATGGTCATATTTTGCGGGGAAAACGCGCTGTTTTGCATAATGACCTGTTTTAACGCAGGTGTGGGGATAAAAGTCGAAGGACCGTAGGCCGTCTTGGTGCAGGAGGCCAAAAGAGCGCCGAGAGATAAAAGTATAAACAATACCTTGAAGCCTGGCTGGAAAAGGGAGCGGCTCCGATGTGCATCAGTTGTTTTCATAGCGAACCATGTTAAAAGGTCTAGCAAAGGTAAGCACACATCCCCCTAATTTAAGCATTTGAATGCTTAAATTTTGTGAAGGCTTTGTCCCATGTATTCTGATTAATCATTTTTCGGGAAAACCAGCGCAAAATTCTTCCGGAACCATCGTCAATTTATCAAACAAACAGCTATTGTTTTTTACTATTTTTGCCGCATGAAAAATAAGGATATCGTTTTAAGCGGAATCAGGCCTACGGGCAATCTGCATCTGGGGAATTATTTTGGTGCGGTCCAGAACTTTATCAAGATGCAGGAAACCCATGAGTGTTATTTTTTTATAGCGGATTATCACTCCCTGACCACCCATCCGCATCCGCTGCACCTCCAGGACAATGTCAAGCAGATCTTTGTCGAATACCTGGCTTCAGGGCTGGATCCGGAAAAAGCCACCCTGTATTTGCAAAGCGATATTCCCGAAACCGCCGAACTGTATCTTTTCCTGAACATGAATGCCTATCTGGGAGAACTGGAACGGGTGCCTACATTTAAAGAAAAAGCCCGGAAACAACCCGACAACGTGAACGCCGGATTGTTGACCTATCCCACCCTGATGGCGGCCGACATTATCATTCAGAAAGCCACGAAAGTACCGGTGGGCAAGGACCAGGAGCAACATCTGGAAATGACCCGCACCTATGCGCGGCGTTTCAACACCCTGTATGAGGTGGATTATTTCCCCATTCCCACGGCTTACAATTTTGGCGATGCGCTTGTGAAGATCCCTGGTCTGGACGGCAGTGGCAAAATGGGAAAATCCGAAGGCGAAGGCAATGCCATTTTCCTGATCGACGATGCCAAAACCATCCGGAAAAAGGTGATGCGTGCCGTCACCGACTCCGGCCCGACCGAACCGAACCAGGCCAAGTCGCAGGCTGTAGAGAATTTGTTTACCTTGCTGAAGGTGGTGTCCCAACCGGATGTCGTTCAGCATTTTGAAGATCAGTATAACAATTGCTCCATCCGTTACGGAGACCTGAAAAAACAACTGGCAGAAGACATTGTGATTTTCACGCAGCCGATCAGCGAACGCATCCAGGAACTTTCGTCCAACGATGAATACATCCGCAAACTGATGGATCTGGGAGCCGAAAAAGCCCGGGCCAATGCGCAGCAGACCTTGCGCGAAGTCCGCGAGATCATCGGCTTCAGAAAGATTTACTGATCCCGGCACCGCTTTTCAGGACAAAAGACCATTGCGATCCGGAGGCTCATCACACTGCCGTCAACAAACCGAAGTTTCTGTTTCATAACTTTGTCACCGAAATAAACGCACGACTGCTTTGGAATACAATCAACAGGATATACAGCCGGAAAGGGCGATTTTGATCGGGATTGCCACGCCACAGCAATCCCGTAAGAAGGTGGAGGAATATCTCAACGAACTGGAATTCCTGCTGGATACCGCCGGCGGAACAACGGTCAAGCGTTTTGTTCAGCAGCTTGAATACCCGAATCCACAAACTTATGTTGGCACCGGAAAGCTGGAAGAACTTTATCAATACATCAAAGCGGAAAACATTGATCTGGTGGTGGTTGATGATGAACTCGGGCCCTCCCAGCTTCGCAACCTGGAAAAAGCCCTGGGCTGTAAGATCCTCGACCGCACCAACCTCATCCTGGATATTTTTGCCAAAAGGGCACGGACAGCCAATGCCAAAGTACAGGTGGAACTGGCCCAGTATCAATACCTGTTGCCGCGACTGACCCGGATGTGGACGCACCTGGAACGGCAACGCGGCGGCATCGGATTGCGGGGTCCCGGAGAAACGGAAATTGAAACCGACCGGCGGATCATCCGCGATAAGATCTCGCTGCTGAAAACCCGGCTGGAGCAGATCGACAAACAAAAAGCTACCCAGCGTAAAAGCCGCAAGGGGATGGTGCGCGTGGCCCTGGTAGGTTATACCAATGTGGGGAAGTCCACGCTGATGAACCTGTTGAGCAAATCGGACATCTTTGCGGAAAATAAACTCTTTGCCACCCTGGATACTACCGTACGGAAGGTGGTGATCGAGAACCTTCCCTTTCTACTGTCGGACACGGTCGGATTTATCCGGAAACTGCCTCATGGCCTGGTGGATTCCTTTAAATCCACGCTGGACGAGGTGCGGGAATCCGACATCCTGATCCATGTGGTCGACATTTCCCACCCTGAATTCGAAGATCAGATCCATACCGTGAACCAGACGCTGGCGGAGATTGGTGCCGGCGACAAACAAGTGATCATGGTTTTCAACAAGATCGACAATTTCAGGATCATCGAAAAAGAAACGCAGGATGACCCCGAACAGGAAGACAAACTTCCTACGTTGGCAGAACTAAAATCCACCTGGATGGCAAGGAAAAACCAACCCTGTATCTTCATTTCGGCCATCACCAAAGAAAACTACGACGAATTCAAAAAACTGCTCTATGACCATATTCAGGGCATCCACGCCAAAAGATACCCTTATAACAACTTTCTTTATTGAGCGTAGCCATTTTTTTCCGAGCCAACTCTTTTTTGCTACACACATCGAAAAATCATTCGGAAAGACCGTAGTTTATTAACCACAGGCACTTTAAGGTTTTTAGGTACTTATACCGCTGATTTCCGTCTTGCTTCGGCTAAATTTATTACCTTTACGAGCCAAATTTATTTTTCATGGAATACCGCTGGAAAATCAAAGAAAAGGCTGACAACGATACTGTTGACAACCTTTCTGCCTCATTGGGAATCAGTAAGGTACTGACCAACCTGCTGGTTCAGCGCGGTATTTCCACTTTTGAGGAAGCCAGGGCCTTTTTTCGTCCATCCGTCGAGTCATTACATGATCCGTTTTTGATGCAGGACATGGACAAGGCGGTGGACCGGATTCTGCAGGCCATCAGCAACAATGAAAACATCATGATCTATGGTGATTATGATGTGGACGGCACCACCGCTGTGGCGCTGGTTTATACTTTTCTGAAAAATGTCTACAAGAAAATCGAGTTTTATATCCCCGACCGTTACGCTGAGGGTTACGGCATTTCCTACAAAGGCATTGACACGGCCTTTGAACATAATGTCAGGCTGATCATCGCGCTGGATTGCGGGATCAAGGCCATTGCCAAAGTGGACTATGCGGCTGAAAAAGGCATTGATTTCATCATCGGCGACCACCACCGGCCGGGGGAGGTCATTCCGGCTGCTGTTGCCGTGCTGGATCCCAAGCGCGAAGACTGCCCTTATCCCTTTAAAGAGCTTTCGGGTGCCGGTGTGGGCTTTAAGCTGACCCAGGCGTTGGCCCAAAAACTGAACATCGAAGAAGAAAAGGTCTTTTCGAGTCTGGACCTGCTGGCCGTGAGCATTGCCGCCGACATCGTTCCCATCACCGGCGAAAACAGGATCTTTGCATTCTACGGGCTGAAACAGATCAACGAGTCGCCGCGACACGGCATCCTGTCCATCCTGCAATCTTCAGGGATGGAGGCAAAAAAAGTCCGCGGCAAGGCCAAAAGTATTTTCGACCGGGAAATCACCATCAACGATCTGGTTTTTGCCGTGGGACCCAGGATCAATGCGGCGGGAAGGATCAAAGATGCCACCGACTCGGTGCGGCTGCTCATCAGCAGCAACAGCGATTATGCTTCCAAGCTGGGCGGTGAGATCAACGTATTGAATTCCACACGCCGGGACCTCGACAAGCAGATCACACAGGAAGCCACTGACATGATCGACCAGGACGAATCGCTCAAGCAGAGAAAAACCACGGTCCTGTATCAACCCCACTGGCACAAAGGAGTCATCGGCATTGTCGCTTCAAGGCTGCTTGAAAATTATTACAAGCCGACCATCATCCTGACCTTCTCCGACGGCATGATCACCGGATCGGCGCGTTCCATCAAAGGTTTCGACATTTATGATGCCATCGATTCCTGCAGTCATCTGCTGGAGCATTTCGGAGGGCATACATACGCAGCCGGACTGGCCCTGAAGCCTGAAAATCTGGAAGCCTTTTCAACGGCTTTCGAAACCTATGCACAGGAACATCTTTCCGAGGAACAGATGACCCCGGAAATAGAAATCGACGAAGAGCTCTTTTTCAGTGATATCAACTCCAAATTCTTCAGGATCCTGAAGCAATTTGCCCCCTTCGGCCCGGGAAACATGCCCCCGTTGTTTATGTCGCAGAAAGTGATCGACACCGGCTTTGCACGCGTTGTGGGGAAAAACGGAGACCAAAAACATCTGAAGTTTGAAGTCGTACACAAAGACCACTCCGGCAGTCCGCTGAAAGCCATTGCCTTTAACTTCGGGCATTATCTGGAAGATCTTGAAAACGGTCAATCTTTCAGCATCTGTTATCACATAGAAGAAAACAGCTGGCAGGGAAACACTTCGCTCCAGCTCCGCGTGAAAGACATGAAGCCGGAAGCTTAGGCTTTCGGCTGTTTAATTTTTACTTTTGTGATCCAGAAGTTCATTTTTCAATTTAATTTAAACAATATGAAAATACACAGAAATGTGATGCTGATGCTGTGCCTGTCTTTCATGACCGTGGCCGCTTCGGCACAGAGTCCGAAACCCAGTTTTCAGCTCAAAGACCTCCGGAAAATGGTCCGCCTGTCCAGTCCCAAGATCTCTCCCGACGGGAAAACGGTGGCGGTGATCGTCTCGCGTCCCGACTGGAAAAACGATAAAAACACGCAGGAAATCGACCTCATCTCCTGTGCCGACGGTTCCAGTCGGAGCCTTACTTACAAAAGAACGGGGATTTCCTCCCTAAGCTGGTCGCCCGATGGCGCCAGACTGGCTTTTCTGGCCCACGAAGGCGCCACCGACCGCGCACAGGTTTTTGTGATGCCCATGAACGGTGGCGACGCCATCCGGGTCACCGATTCTAAAACCGGTGTGGACCTGTATTCATGGAGCCCGGACGGAAAACAGATCGCTTACATTGCGCAGGACAGCGTTCCCAACCCCGAGCAGATAAAACATCACGAAGACGCTTTCAGGGTTACCGATAATAACTATGAAGTCCGCAAAGCGGTGGAACCCTGGCATCTGTGGGTGGTGTCTTCCACCGGAAAAAATGCCAAACGGCTGACTTCCGGCAAATGGAGCCTGGGTACCGACCAGGGAAGCATGTCGAATCCTGCCTGGACTCCCGACGGTAAAGCCATTGTCTTTGCTCAGTTTCCCGACGTCTGGGAAGGCAATGCATGGCATTCGGTACTGGGTGAAGTTACTTTAACCAACGGCAAGATCGACACCCTGGTTTCCGAACAGGGATCCACCGCTCCGAAATATGAACCCAAAGGCTCTGTCCTGGCATTTTACAGACCCAGGAACGGGGACCAGAACAACGGGTTTGCCGTCTATACTCTGGACAATGGCAAGATCAACGATGCCACAGCCGCCATGGCACGCAACATCAACAATTTTGTTTGGATCCCCGGAAAAAATACGCTACTACTTTCCGGTGAAAAAGGAACCCAATCGGTAGTTTGGGAACTGCCGGTGAACGGGACTTCCACACAATTGAACCTGAACGATATCGATGTCTCGGCCTGGAGTCTTTCCGTGGCAAACAACGGCAGTTTCGTTTTTACGGGAAGTACGCCGGCCCATCCCACGGAACTCTATTATATGAGGTCTGTTTCTGCCCAACCCAAGCAGCTGACCCATCTGAACAATTTTGCTGATTCGCTGGCCCTGGGGAAATCAGAAGGCGTCACCTGGAAAGGACCCGACCATTTCGAGGAAGACGGGGTACTGACTTATCCCGTAAATTTTGAAAAAGGCAAGAAATATCCCCTGGTCCTGGTCATCCATGGCGGACCCGAAGGGGCTTCTACCCTGTCCTTTTCTCCGTTGACCCAATTGCTGGCAGCACAGGGTTTTCTGGTTTTCGAACCCAATTACCGCGGCAGCACCAATTTGGGCGATGCCTATCAGCATGCCATTTACAGAAATACCGGCAAAGGCCCCGGAGAAGAAGTCATGGCCGGGGTGAAGAAAGTAGAAGATCTGGGCATCGTGGATGAAAGCCGCATTGGCGTCAGCGGCTGGTCCTACGGAGGCTATATGACTTCGTGGCTGATCGGATATTATCCCAATGTCTGGAAAGCCGCCGTTTCGGGCGCGGCCCTGAACGATTGGGTGATGGATTACACCATTGCCTATTACCAGACAGGGGACCTGTATTTCTTCGGCGGCTCGCCGTGGAGCGAACAGTACTGGAAGATCTGGCGTGTGCAGTCG
>JBJKPL010000027.1:0-6712 GCA_046706345.1 Candidatus Sulfidibacterium sp. | reverse complement strand
CTAACCAGAGGAACGATTACCTTATTCCCCGGAAATTTAGTGAAACGAACAACCTAGGGATGCACACACACCGCCGTATCACCAAGAATGGTTTCCGGCCGTGTAGTTGCAATGGTTAGAAATTCTTCGCTCCCTTCCACGGCATATCGCAGATAATACAACTTGGATTTTACCTCCTTATGAAAGACTTCCTCGTCCGAAACGGCGGTCCTGGCCTGGGGATCCCAGTTCACCATGCGGACACCGCGGTATATCAGGCCTTTGTTATACAAATCGATAAAAGTATCGATCACCGATTCGTAGAGGCTTTCGTCCATAGTAAAAGCGGTCCGTTCCCAGTCGCAGGAAGCGCCCAGCTTTTTGAGCTGCTCGAGAATGATCCCGCCATGCTTTTCTTTCCATTCGTAAGCATGGTTCATAAACTCCTCCCGCGAAAGCGTGCTCTTGTCAATTCCTTCCTGCGTAAGCTTGGCAACCACTTTGGCCTCCGTGGCAATGGATGCATGGTCGGTTCCTGGCACCCAGCAGGCATTTTTTCCCAGCATCCGGGCACGGCGGATCAACACATCCTGAATGGTATTGTTCAGCATATGCCCCATGTGCAGCACACCGGTGACATTCGGAGGCGGAATAACAATGGTATAAGGCTCTCTTTCATCGGGTTCCGAGTGAAAATATCTTTGATCCATCCAGTGGTGATACCACTTTTCTTCCGTCTGCGCGGGATTATATTTGCTGGGAATTTCCATGTACTTTTTTTCTCAATTTTCGAAGGGGCAAAGCTACAAAATATTGTGAAAAACTAAATATGCTCCGGCAGATCCAACGGGATGATCAAACAACATGACAGCCTGTTAAAAAACAAGGCCGACCTCACACCGATCCGTATCAAGGCCGGGTGATAGCCTGTAAAAAACTGCTGTGAAATTATATTTTGTACTTTTGCCGCCAGAATACAATTCATACATCTTAATCCATTATCATGAAAGTAGGAAAAAATAAAGTGGTTACGATGACCTATACGCTGCGTTTACACGACGAAAGCGGAGCCGTAGTTCAAAAAGTAGACGAAAAAAGACCCTTTGTTCAGCTCTTTGGTGTCGGTACGCTGTTGCCCGCCTTCGAAGAAAACCTGAGCGGACTGGAAAAAGGCGACACCTTTGGATTTCAGCTGTCCGCAGAGGAAGCCTATGGCAATCCCTCAGACGAAGCCATCATCGAACTGGAAAAAAGCATCTTCGAAATTGACGGAAAAATCGATACGGATATGGTTGCAGAAGGAAAAATGGTAACCATGCAGGATCAACACGGCAATCCCATCGACGGAAAAGTGATCGCCATCAAAGATGCCAGCGTCATCATGGATTTCAACCATCCGCTGGCTGGCGAGGACCTGTTTTTCTCAGGCAACATCCTGGATGTTCGTGAAGCTGCACCGGAAGAAATTTCACATGGCCACATTCACGGGCCCGACGGTCATCACCACCATTAAGAAATTATTTACCGATCAGGAAAACAGCAGGCTTTTTATTAAGGTCTGCTGTTTCTTTTTTCCATTGGGCAATACTTTGGCAAATCACCTGCTCCGTGGGCAGGGTAAGTTCCAGGGCCACACATAGCCGGGTTTGGGGTTTACAATTGCGGATCAGGCTTTCCAGCATTTTCTGGTTACGAAAAGGCGTTTCGATAAAGATCTGGGTGATATCGCGCTGGGCATCTGCTTCCAGCATCTTGATTTCCCGGGCAAGTGCGGCATTGTCTTTGGGAAGATAGCCGTGGAAACAAAACTGCTGGCCCGAAAACCCGGAGGCCATCAGCGACAGGATGATGGAATTGGGCCCCGAAAGTGGAACCACACGGATCCCTTTTTCGTGTGCCCGTCTCACGATCACCGACCCCGGGTCGGCCACCGCAGGTGTTCCCGCTTCCGAAAGAAGTCCAACAGAAATGCCTTGTTCCACAACACTCAAATACTGGGAATATTCCGCAGCATCCGTGTGTTTATTCAATTCTTTAAAAGTCATATCGTCAATCGGAACCGGATGCCCGATCTCCTTGAGGAACCTTCTGGCAGTCCGGGTCTTTTCAACAATGAAATAAGTCAACCCGTGCACGATCTGGTCATTAAATTCAGGGATCACCCTTTTGTATGAGCTGGTTTCGCCCAACGTCGTCGGGATCAGGTATAAGTTTCCTTTCTTCATCACCTAATTTTTTAGTTGTCAGAACGGGAGATGGTTCAAATCGACATTACCACCAGAGATCATGATCCCGATTTTCTTACCCTTTGCTTCCAACTTTCCCGCTAACAAAGCGGCCAATGGTACTGCAGAGGAGGGTTCGATAACGATCTTCATTCTTTCATAAGTCAACCGCATGGCTTCCCGGATCTCATCCTCTTCAACGCAGACAACCTCTGAAACAAATTTACGAATGATCGGAAAAGTATATTTCCCGAGTGAGGTAAGCAACCCGTCGGCCATGGTTTTGGGATCGACACTGGGAACAAATTTTCCGGAATAAAAAGAGCGGTAAGCATCATCAGCGCCCGCGGGTTCGCAGGCGACCACCCGGGTTCCAGGTGAAAAGAAATGCGCAGAAAGTGCGGTTCCGCTCAGGAAACCTCCACCCCCTACCGGGCAAAGAACCAGGTCCAGTCCCGGCTGATCTTCGAACAATTCTTTGGCAGCCGTGGCCTGTCCGGCAATCACGGTCAGATTATCATACGGATGAATTTCCAGGGCGCCGGTCTCAGCCACGATCTGCTTCAACGTCTCCTCTCGTGCCTCCAGCGTGGGTTTGCAAAAGGTGATCTTTCCGCCATAACCCTTCACCGCAGCCACTTTCACCTTAGGTGCGGTTTCGGGCATGACAATGTATGCCGAAATATTACGAAGCGCAGCAGCACGAGCAAGCGCCTGGGCGTGATTCCCGGAAGAATGGGTCGCCACTCCCCGTCCTGCTTCCTGATCCGACAAGGAAAATACCGCATTCACAGCTCCGCGGGATTTAAACGCGCCTACTTTCTGAAAATTCTCGCATTTGAAATAAAGACTGGCTTCGGAAAGAAGATCAAAATACGCCGAAGTCAAAACCGGAGTTCTGTGAACATAGGGTGCAATGCGTATTGCAGCTGCATTAATCG
This sequence comes from Candidatus Sulfidibacterium sp., assembly GCA_046706345.1. Taxonomy (GTDB): domain Bacteria; phylum Bacteroidota; class Bacteroidia; order Bacteroidales; family F082; genus Sulfidibacterium. The sequence goes on along the minus strand of JBJKPL010000027.1, from coordinate 3,567 downwards.
CGTCGCAATCTGGAAACTCAATCATGGCTGAATGTCAATTTATGAAATTTGGAATAACGCTCCTGTTCATTTTTCAAAGATAATCCATCCCATGAAACCAAGCCAACCATCGAGGTGTTTTCTTATGACATCCGAAAGAATAAAAGAGGAAAAAGTTCGTCGTAGCAATTTTGCAAAAACCAAGAAATCAACTAATTTTTTAGTTCAAAAGTCAATAAATCAAAAAAACTGAGATCAGAATCTCAGTTTTTTGTCAATTTCTTCGATATGGGCTTTGAATTGCCGGTCGGTTTCCATCAGGTTGTTCACGGTTCGGCAGGCATGCAAGACGGTTGCGTGGTCTTTGTTGCCACATTGCAGACCAATACTCGCAAGGGAATTCTTCGTATGTTTTTTGGAAAAGAACATGGCCATTTGCCTGGCCTGAACGATTTCCCTTTTCCGCGTTTTCGAGTTGATCATATCCACGGAGATCCCGAAATAGTCACAGATTACTTTTTGAATGTAATCGATGGAAATTTCACGGGTGGTATTTTTCACAAACTTGTCAATCATTTGCTTGGCAAGATCCAGGGTAATGGCTTTCTTATTAAGGGAAGCCTGAGCTAAAATAGAGATCAGTGCCCCTTCCATTTCCCGGATGTTGGTTGTGATGTTATATGCAAGATATTCAACCACTTCGTAAGGCATGGTGATGCCGTCGGCATACAGCTTTTTCTGCAAAATCGCGATACGGGTTTCCAGATCGGGGGGTTGCAGATCGGCAGCCAGTCCCCATTTAAACCGGGAAAGCAGTCGGGGTTCCATACCCTTCAGCTCCACCGGGGGCTTATCACAGGTAAGGATGATCTGCTTATTGTTCTGGTGCAGATGATTGAATATATGGAAAAAAACATCCTGGGTTTTTTCTTTACCGGCAATAAACTGAACGTCATCGAGGATCAGCACGTCTATCATCTGATAAAAATGCACAAAATCATTGTGATTGTTATTTCGAACCGAATCGATATATTGATTGATAAACTGCTCCGTCTGCACATACAGGACGATCTTATCCGGGAAATTATTTTTTACCTGGAGACCAATGGCATGGGCCAGATGTGTTTTTCCCAGGCCCACATTACTGTAAATCAGCATGGGATTGAAGGCCGTTTTGCCTGGATTTTCGGCCACCGCCCAGCCGGCAGACCGCGCCAGCCGGTTACAATCGCCTTCCACAAAATTATCGAAGGAATAACTTTCCACCAACTGGGATTCCACCTTCAGTTTCTTTAACCCCGGAATGATAAAGGGGTTTGGAATTTCACGTGTCTTTCCGTTGGTCAGGTCCAGGGGCATAATCACAGGTTTATTGTCTACATTTTTTTTATTGGTCGTAGGATAGTTTACCGTGATCGCATTGGGATTTTCATAAGAGGGCTTTTCCATGATGATGCTATACTCCAACCTCCCGGCAGGTCCCAACTCCTTTTTAATGGTCTTTTTCAGCAAATGAATGTAATGTTCCTCCAACCATTCATAAAAAAACTGACTGGGTACCTGTATGGTTAAAATATTGTTTTCCAACTTTATCGGAACTATGGGCTCGAACCATGTTTTAAAACTTTGGTAGGGGATGTTGTCCTTGATAACGGCGACACATTTATCCCATATTTCTTCGTGTTTCTTCTTCATTTGTTGGTAAACTTCCTTCAATAATTAATTTTTAATTCGCAAACGATTAATAAATATTTAGAAATCAAGTCCTGGCAATTTCAAAAGCGATCGTCATAATTTTTAACAAATAAATAACATAATTAGTGTAAAAAAAAGGGCGCCTACTATTGACTTTCATCTTTTTTTATTGTATATAACGCTACGTTTAGAAACCGCACCAACTCCCTATTTTACTGTTATTTAATGGAAACACCGAAAATTTTGTCAAATTGATTCTTGATTTTTTCCGTTTGTTTTCTCTCCATCTCCAAAGTCAGGTTGCACAGGTCCGAAAAATTCTTTTCCACAATTTTAATTTGTTCCTCATGGATCACTTTCATCACCTCGTTGGTCAGTGGGTAATCAAACGAAATTTTAATTTTCCGTGTGATAACCCCTTCCATGATTTCAGATGCAGTCAGGGCTTCTTCTGCCGCCGTTTTGTATGCGCGGATCAATCCGCTGACTCCCAGTTTTGTTCCCCCGAAATACCGAACCACCACCACCAGAACATTCATTAATTCATGCGAAAGAATCTGGTTCAGGATGGGCTTTCCTGCCGTTCCGGCCGGTTCTCCGTCATCCGAACTTTTAAAGGTTTCATTTTCCGGATCCATACGATAAGCATAACAAAAATGACGCGCGTCGTGGAATTCCTTCCGGATCCGGAGTAAATTTTCCCTGACTTCTTCCGGATTCTCAACATGAAAGACCCTGGCTATAAACTTACTGCCCTTGTCCTTATAAAGTCCTTCCGAAGGCTCCCATATGGTCTTATAAAAATCGCCTTCTGCCATATTCAAAAGTAATAAAATTTTCAATTTTCGCGCCGGCGCAGCCCTTGAAAAAATATATTCTCCTCCGGTTAATAAGACTCTTATAACGCTCTGGGAAGGAAAGCGCCGGCAGGCATATTTCACTACGGAAACGAAAACAAAAAGCAACTATTTTCGTTTTACATATAGGTATCGAGAAATTGTGAAATAAGACCTTTTCGAAACAGTATCAACCACCTTCGTTTTTCTTATCTTAGCAAAAAAAAGCAATGAACGCAAAAAGGAGGAAAAGCAATAAATCCAAAAAACCGGGAGATTTCGCCACCATGCTTCTGGTCTTTATTTTGCTGGCCATTGTGGCTGCCATCGCCGCTTATTTCCTCATGCAGCGATCTGCCAACAATCAACCCAAACCAGCCACAGAAACAGAGAAACAACAGGAAAGGACAAGCCAGCCGGAACGACCCGGGACCACAGGAACCATGGAAAAGCCGGTGGCAAAAACGGCACTCGAAGGAGTTTGGGTTAGCCGCAACGACGGGGCCATGCTGACCTTCCATCAGGATACTTTCAGCATCGACATTCCTTCTGTCGATAACCACATCTTTCTTAAGGGGACTTTTGCGCTGAACGGATCACAAATTACCTTTTCTTATCCGGTAGGCAAATCGCCGTGCCAGCAGCAAAAAGGTACCTACACTTATAAAATTGCGGACGGCAGCATGAACCTGAAAGTTTTCAGCGACAACTGCGCGCCCCGCAAAAACACACTGGTGGCCACCTGGGATAAATTTGACACCCAATAAATCAAAGGCTGATTTTCCGGATCACGATTTTCCAGCCCGAGGCGGTTTGCCGGGCAAAGGCTATCTCCTTTCCATCTGGCGCTATCACAGGGCCACTGATCGGCTCCCTGGATTTAAACAGGGTTTCATAATCCTTGCCATCCTGTGTCACACTAACGATCGACTCACTACCCCCACCTTTTTCAACAAATACAAGATGCCACGAATCGGCTGACCAGGAGATCTTTCCGCGCCCTTTCGAAAGGAATTTGAAAAAATCACCGTACCAGTTTGTCAGTTGAATATAGTGA
>JBJKPL010000026.1:0-4907 GCA_046706345.1 Candidatus Sulfidibacterium sp. | reverse complement strand
GCATTGGTGTCCAGTGTGGCGGTCACGGAAGTCATCTGCGCCCGGGATACATTCGCGAAAAGAAGTGCCATCAGGCCGGCAAGGGTCAACTTCAGTATGGATTTTGTTCTTCTCATTTTCAACTCCTGGCCTCCCGTTTTTTAAACAGCATGATCAAAGGTTTTACGTAATCTTCGCCCGTGTTGATCTTGACCACATCAACGCCCAGACGGTTAAACATAATGTCCAGTTCCTGGGTTTTGGTCTGGGCCCAGTGATTGTATCTTCTTCTCACGGTTTTGTTCCCCGTGTTGATCCATATTTTTTCTCCTGTTTCTGCATCCACTACCCGTACCAGGCCGATATCCGGCAAGGTGACTTCCCGCTGGTCGGTGATCCGGATGGCGATCAGATCGTGTTTGTGGTTGGCGATCCGGACCGCTTTTTCGAAATCATGGCCCATAAAATCTGAGATCAGGAAAACGGTGGCTCTTTTTTTGATAACATTCGTAAGAAAGCGCAGGGATTCTGAAATGTTGGTGCCTCGGTTTTCGGCCCGAAAATCGATCAGTTCCCGGATGATCCTCAGGATGTGGGAGGAACCTTTTTTGGGTGGGATGAATTTCTCGATCTGGTCCGAAAAAAAGATCACCCCCACCTTGTCGTTATTCTGAATGGCGGAAAACGAAAGTACGGCTGCAATTTCTGCGATCAGCTCTTGTTTCAGCTGCCCGTGGGTGCCAAAGTTGTTGGAGCCGGAAACGTCGATCAGCAGCATCACCGTCAGCTCCCGTTCTTCTTCGAAGACTTTCACAAAAGGATGATTATAGCGTGCGGTCACATTCCAGTCGATGCGGCGGATTTCGTCGCCGTACTGGTATTCGCGTACCTCGCTGAAGGCCATCCCCCGGCCTTTGAAGACGCTGTGATACTCGCCCGAGAAGACCTGCTTGGACAATCCCCGGGTTTTGATTTCTATCTTTCTGACCTTCTTGAATATTTCCTGTGCTTCCAATGTACCCACTTTTTGATGATTAGATCAGGCCAAAGCCTGGCATAAACCGATTCCGGAAAAGGGTCAGGGGACCTCGACGGTATTGAGAATTTCGTTGATGATGTCTTCGCTGGTGATGTTTTCGGCTTCTGCCTCGTACGTAAGGCCGATACGGTGACGCAACACATCGTGGGCCACGGCACGGATATCCTCCGGGATCACATAACCTCTTCCTTTGATAAATGCCAGCGCCTTGGCAGCCAGGGCAAGATAAATGCTGGCTCTCGGTGAAGCCCCGTAGGAGATCAGCCCTGAATATTTGTTCAGATGAAAATCTTCCGGAAAACGGGAGGCAAAGACGATATCGGTGATGTAATTTTCGATTTTTTCATCCAGATAAATCTGCCTTACCAGCTCGCGGGCGTGAAGTATGTCCTCGGTTTTGATGATGGTGCTGGCCTGGGCAAAAGTATTGGTGAAATTCTGACGCAGGATTTGTTTTTCCTCTTCCTTTTTGGGATAGTTGATGATGACCTTCAGCATAAAACGGTCGACCTGAGCTTCCGGCAACGGATAGGTTCCTTCCTGCTCGATGGGATTTTGCGTGGCCATGACCAAAAACGGCTCTTCCAGCTTAAAGGTCTGCTCGCCGATGGTGATCTGGCGCTCCTGCATGGCTTCGAGCAAGGCGCTCTGCACTTTGGCAGGCGAACGGTTGATTTCATCCGCCAGGATGAAGTTGGCGAAAATGGGTCCCTTTTTTACCTCGAACTGTTCCTTTTTAATACTGTATATTAAAGTGCCCAATAAGTCGGCGGGAAGGAGATCCGGCGTAAACTGGATCCGGCTGAATTTGGCATCGACAATCTTTGCCAGGGTGTTGATGGATAAGGTTTTGGCCAGGCCCGGAACGCCTTCCAGCAAAATATGCCCGTTGGCCAGTAAACCGATTAACAACCGCTCCGTCATGTGGTTCTGTCCGACGATGACTTTGTTCATCTCGAGCTTGATCAGATCGATGAACTGCCTTTCTTTCTGAATTTTTTCGTTTAGTTCGCGAATGTCCGTTTCTAACATTTTTACTGCTTTTAGATTGTGTCATGCAAATATAACAAGTCCCTATTCTTCAAACCTGTTAATGGATGTTAAAGTGATTTATAATTTATTAAACCGAATTTCCAACCCGGAAATTCGAGGGCTTTCCAAAAAAATCTCATTTCATAACATTCTGATTATAAGTAGAATGTATTTTAAAGACTTTTGAACAAAAATAGGGATTTTTCCGTATTAAATAATTAAAAAATGAAACCTCACAATTAAAACTTTTTACCTTTGTCCAATGATATACACAGAAGAAACTGCCAAACTTGTTGCGCTTCATTTACTGGAAGTAAAAGCCATCAAATTAAATATCAAAAAGCCCTTTACCTGGGCTTCCGGTTTGCATTCCCCGATTTATTGCGATAACAGAATTGCGCTTTCGTATCCTGTGATACGGACTTACATCCGGCAACAGCTGGCGGCAGCAGCCCATGAGCATTTCGAAGATCTTCAGATGGTCAGTGGGGTGGCCACGGCCGGCATACCCCAGGGGGTGCTGGTGGCCCAGGAACTCGGGTTGCCCTTTTCCTATGTGCGTTCCTCCAAAAAAGAACACGGCATGTCCAATCAGATCGAAGGGGTGGTAAACCAGGGACAAAACGTGGTGGTGGTGGAAGACCTGGTCTCCACCGGAAAAAGCAGCCTGGTCGCCGTGGAGGCCTTGCGCCAGGCAGGCGCGGATGTCAAAGGCATGCTGGCCATCTTCAACTATGATCTGACCGTGGCAAGGGATAATTTTAAAAATGCCGCCTGTAAACTGATCACACTTTCGGATTTTCCGCATCTCATTAAAGTGGCCGAAGAACAGAATTATATCCTGGCGGAAGACCTGAAATCATTGGAAGAATGGCGCCATGACCCGCAACAATGGAGCGAAGCGCATTCTTAAGAAAATTAAAAAGAACAATTTATGAAAATAGAAGGAAATAAGGCCTCTTTGGCCGCTGTACCCCAGAAGGTGTTCGCATTCCTGAGCGATTTTGACAATTACGAAAAACTTATGCCTGAACAAATCGTCAACTGGAAGTCCGACAAGGAAACCTGCGCTTTCACCGTAAAAGGCCTCGCTGACTTGAGTCTGAAATTTGCGCGAAAAGAACCCAACCATTTGCTGGAGCTGGTTCCCAACGGAAAAACGCCGGTAAATTTTACCTTGCTGGTACATCTTGAAAACGACCCGCTCAACGATCAAAAAACCATCGCCCATGTGGATGTGGATGCGGACCTGAATCCCATGCTGGCCATGTTTGCCAAAAAACCGCTGGAAAATCTGGCCAACACCATCACCAGCGAGTTGGAAAAGGTTTTTAGCTAAAAACCGGCAGACCAATTTTCATGAAGTCAAAAACGTATCTTCCACAATTGCGGATGTTAAGTTTTTGTAAAGGATAAGGAAAAGCTAGAAGGGACAGAGATTTTTATTTTAAAATTGCGAAATGTAGTTTGCTTTGGGGCACAGAGCCGAAAAGCAAATACAGTTCAATCTATAAGATAGAAATAGCGACAGGTGAAAATCTTTATTAGCATTCTGGTCTTTGTGGTGATCAGCAGCCTGGCAAGCCTGGTCGGGCTGGGAGGCGGCGTTTTTTATGTTCCCGCCCTTATTTTTCTCGGTTATTCGTTTAACGAGGCTTCCACGCTGAGCTTGTTCCTGATCGTGGTAACAGGGCTTTCGGCCTCTTTACGTTTCCGCCGTGGCGGTCTCGTTGATTGGAAAATGGCGCTGGTGATGGAGTTTTTCACCGGACTGGGCGCCTTTGCCGGAGGCATCACCGCCGTGAATTTCAATGAGACTTTTCTCAAGATCTTGTTCTCAGCTGTCCTGCTGGTCATCGCCGTGTTAATCATGGTGAAAAAAAGCGAGGATAACGAAATGTTAAAACCTGTAAAAACCGGTTGGAGCCACTGGGTACGACATTTCAATGGAATGACTTATAGCATTCCGGTTTTCCTGATGGTAGCCGTGACTTTCAGCGCGGGATACCTGTCTTCCATCCTGGGAATTTCAGGCGGGGCCATTAAAGTCGCTGCCATGATCCTGTTGTTTGGGATCCCTTCCAAAGTGGCGGTGGCCACTTCCTCGCTGATGGTGGGATTCACCGGCCTGACGGGGTTGGCGGGCCACCTGGTCCATACATCGATCGACTGGAAAGTGGCGTTGCTGCTGATCGTTGCCGTGTTTGTCGGCGGAAAGGTGGGATCCAGAGTCTCCATGGGATTTTCCGAAAAAACCGTCAATCGGGTGGCGGGCTTTATTTATGTAGGGCTCGCCCTGCTGATGGTGTCCGAAATCCTGTTTCTGCATTAGCGCATCTGTCAGAGTTCCAGTTTCACTTCCTTGAATCCGAAAGCCCGGTGGTTGCCTTCCCGGTCTTCGATGATCAGCTGGCCATAGTCGTTGATACCGGTGATCTTCCCTGAAAAAGTGCCCGATTCATCGGAAAAATTCGCCCACTGGTCTTTCAGATAAAGATGGGTTAGATATTTCTCATGTAGCCCATTTCGTTGCTGGGGATCCTCCAGCGTTTCGTAATGGGACTCAAAGTTTTTTAAGATGCGTTCCAGTAAATCCCGGATGTCGTTTTCCTGCCGGGTAAAATAAATCAGGGAAGCCGGGTTGGGAGCATCCGAGAGAAAGACTTTCTGATTAACGTTGAGCCCGACTCCGATCACCGAAAAATTGATCTGCTGGCCCTTTACATAATTCTGAATCAGCACTCCGGCGATTTTTTTCTGGTCGTAATACAGATCGTTGGGCCATTTGATGGACAGGTGTTCCGCGGGCAGGATCCCGGTCAGGGTCTCGAAAAGGGCGATGGAGATCAGCTGGGTG
>JBJKPL010000025.1:0-3215 GCA_046706345.1 Candidatus Sulfidibacterium sp. | reverse complement strand
CTCTACAAAATTCGAAACATAAGCCGGAAAAATAGCCTGATTTTCATAAAAGTTGGTATAAAATGCAAAATGCTTTCCCAGCGACCCTTTGATCTCCAGGCCGCGGGTATTGACCCAGGTATTTTTCCCATCCGCAAAGTCATGACCGACCGAAAAATTCATCAAGGGGTTTACCTGCAGCGAAAAATCCTTTTGGTTTAAAGAAACCACATTGTCATTGAAGATCTTATCCCAGGCCTTTTGTTTCCAGGTTTTCCCGAATGTCCTGTTAATCCGTTGCTGTTTTTGAATGGAGTCAAGATTCACGGCTTGCTTCACTTCCCCATAATTATACGGCCGGATAGAAGTATGAAAACGGAAATCTTTACTGTACAAGGCTTTTTCAATACTTTGATTGAACTGATCGTTGAGGGGAAAGTATCCGCTTTGAGAAAAGGCCGGGCTAACCCCAAAAACAAAAAGCCATGAAAGGATCAAGAGTTTTCTATTCATAAGAAACGGTTTTGAATTCACTTTCTCATTAAACTGATTTTAACCGGGATTATTTTATCCGGGAAATGCTGGTAAAAAATCTGGTTTAAATTTAACACAAATTAACCGGAATGGCAACGAAAAACGCCAAATGATCAGTCAATGTGAGCGGAAAACTTGCCCACCACATTCTTTTTATGTCTTCTCCTGACTACATTATAGGGAATAAAGGACAGGAATCCTGCCAGCAGGATCAGGATGGTAATGTGGGCCTCGATATTCAGATTCCGCAAAGCAAATGATAGGGCGATAAACAGTACATTGAAAAACAGCAGGATGGCGGTGGCTTTCTGATGATCTCCTGTTAATTCAAGCAGATAATGGTGGATGTGGCGTTTATCCGGTTTAAACGGCGAAGAGCCTTTCATCATGCGCACCAGCATCACCCGGACCGTATCAAAGATGGGAATGATCAGGATGCCAATGGAAACGGAGGGAGCGGCTTTGATGAAATAGACATTACCCGCACTCATGGAAGCACTGATCTCGTTGAATTTAATGGCAAACACCGAAAGCAGAAAACCCAGCAACAGGGAACCGATATCCCCCATAAATATTTTATTGTTTTCCGAGAAAAAGTTAAAACGGAAGAAGGCGCCCAATGCCCCCACCAGGATGGCCGTCATGGCTGCCAGCTCATAATGTCCCGTCAAGTAAAACCACGTACCGAAAGAGAGCGACGCCAAAATGCCCACGCCGGAGGAGAGCCCGTCAATGCCATCGATCAGGTTGAAGGCATTGATAATGGCGATGATGATGAACAGGCTCAGAAAATCGCTGAAAGTCGTGCTGACCCCAAAGATCCCCATGAATCCGTGGAGATTGGTAATGCGAATGCCACCCAGATCGATGACAATTCCGGCGGCAATGATTTCACCGATCAGCTTTTTCAGCGGGCTGAGTTCCGAGATATCATCCTTGAGTCCCAAAAAGAAAATGATCACCGCAGAAGCCATGGCAAACTGGAAATAGGGGATTTTGGGGATATTCAGGAAGATCATCGAGGAAATGATGAAACCCGCAAAAATAGCAATCCCACCTAAGGTGGGAGTTGTTTTTAAATGCGAAGTTCGGCCGTTGGGGACGTCGTACAGATTCTTTAACCTGGCCACGTCCAATATGGAGGGTATTGAAATATACGTAATTATAAACGCAACGATAAATCCTTCAAAAACAGCAACGGGTGTATCCTGGGTAACTTCCGGTACAATCATTTCTTATTCCGTTTCAATACAAAATTACTGTAAAAACTCACTTTTCAAAGAATATTCGATGAAATGTTTTCCCATTATCTTCCCGAATCATATCACAGCTTCCGTATTTAAGAATTAGAAATAATCCTCAATGATTCAGACATTTAATTTTAAAAAAAATAACGATCCAACTTTTCCTAAAATATCAACCACTATCCTTTTTTGTCCAGCACCTGAAAAACAGAATTGTTACTGATGAATTCAGGCACAATCTCTTTCATTTTCTGGACGATCAGGAATTCATCCTTTTCGATGTTCAGTTCCGTTAATTCGTCAATAAACCGGGTGACTTCCCGGATGGTGAGGCCCGACACCCGGGCCCGCATGATCTTGGGATGGGGTGTGAGCAACAGATCCTCGCTGTTGGTCAGCAATTCCTCATACAGTTTCTCTCCCATGCGCAGGCCGGTTTCATGGATCTCAATGTCCACACCGGGTTTGAATCCATACAATTGGATCATCTTCACCGCCAGGTCATAGATCCTGACCGGTTGCCCCATGTCGAAGACATAGAAGTCGTCGCCTTTTCCCAAGGCACCGGCTTCCAGCACCAGGCTGCAGGCTTCCTGGATGGTCATGAAGTACCGTGTGATCTCCTTATGGGTAATGGTCACCGGTCCGCCCTGTTCAATTTGTTTGCGGAACAGTGGGACCACCGATCCATTCGAACCCAGTACGTTTCCGAAACGGGTGGTAACAAATCGTGTCTTCCCGTTGGCCAGGCTGTGAACGTAAATTTCCGCAATCCGCTTGGAAGCCCCCATGATATTGGTGGGATTCACCGCCTTGTCGGTGGAGATCATCACAAACTTTTCCACTTCAAATTTCAACGCCAGGTCGGCCATGATCTTGGTACCGAAAACATTCACCATCAGCGCCTCATAGGGATTTTCCTCCATCAGGGGCACATGTTTGTAGGCTGCCGCATGGAAAATAATATCAGGCCGGTACGTTTCCATGACATTGGTCATGCGGAAACGGTCCTTTACGCTGGCCACAATGAATTCGATCAGGTCATAATTGCCCTTTTCCCGCGCGTACAGACTCAATTCGTACTGCAATGTATAAATGGCGGATTCGGCCTGATCCACCAGGACCACCCTTTTGGGAGAATGATTCAAAACCTGCCGGGCCAGCTCGCTGCCAATGGATCCGGCCGCGCCGGTGATCAGGATCACCTTATTTTTTAACTCGCGGTACACATTTTTGCTATCCAGCAAGATGGGATCGCGCTGCAACAGCTCTTCGATCTTCACCCGTTCCAGCTGATGGGCATTGAATTGTCCGTTGATCCAAAGGTTGAGTGCCGGGACCACCTTGACCGGGACGCCCAGTTTCAGACACATTTCGATGATCTCTTTTTTCTTGGACGGATCCAGATTGGGTACCGAGATGATGAGTTGTTTTACATTGTGCCGTTTGATATAGGCC
>JBJKPL010000024.1:0-7098 GCA_046706345.1 Candidatus Sulfidibacterium sp. | reverse complement strand
GATTCCATCGACTATTGCAACGCACATGATGTCGCCATGGTATTTACCGGGATCAGACATTTCAAACATTAATTACCTTTGTAACAGCGAAAGAATAAAAACAGACTAACAAAATATTACCAATGGGCTTATTTTCATTTCTAACCAAAGAGATCGCCATCGACCTGGGTACTGCCAATACCTTCATTATTTATGATGACAAGGTGGTGGTCGACGAACCTTCCATTGTTGCTATCGAACGGACCACCGGCAAGATCATCGCTGTGGGTAAAAAAGCCATGATGATGCATGGAAAAACCCACGACAATATCAAAACCATCCGACCTTTACGGGATGGTGTGATTGCCGATTTTCAGGCTGCCGAAGTCATGATCCGCGAAATGATCAAGATGGTGGGCATCAAAAACGCCTGGTTTCCGCTGGCGCTGAAGATGGTGATCTGTATCCCTTCGGGGATCACGGAAGTGGAACAGCGTGCCGTGAAGGATTCGGCCGAGCAGGCCGGTGCCAAGGAGATCCGTCTGATCCACGAGCCAATGGCTGCTGCCATCGGGATCGGCATCGACGTGCTGGAGCCTACGGGGAATATGATCATCGACATCGGCGGCGGTACCAGCGAAATCGCCGTGATCGCCCTGGGCGGCATTGTCAACAACACGTCCATTCGGATCGCCGGCGATGATTTTACCTACGACATTGAAGAATACATGCGGAAACAGAACAACATCACCATCGGGGAACGGACGGCGGAACGCATTAAGATCGAAGTGGGATCGGCGCTGACCGAACTGGAAAATCCACCCGACGATTACGCTGTTCACGGACGGGATCTTCTGACGGGTATCCCGAAAGAAATCAAGGTGAATTACAAAGAAATTGCCGCCTGTCTGGACAAGTCCATTTCCAAGGTCGAAGCCGCGGTTTTGAATGCGTTGGAAAAAACGCCGCCCGAATTATCCGCCGATATTTACCGGACCGGTATTTATCTGGCCGGCGGGGGGTCGCTGCTGCGCGGGCTGGACAAACGGATCCATCAAAAAACCAAACTGCCGGTGCACGTGGCCGAAGATCCTTTGCGCGCCGTGGCCCGCGGAACAGGTATTGCTTTGAAAAACTTTGAAGAATTTACCTTCCTGATTAAATAAGATACAAATCGACTGGCTTCATGCGGAATTTGATCATTTTCTTATGGAAACATCAGTTTTTCGTGCTTTTTATAATTCTGGAAGTCCTGGCTTTCAGTATGCTGGTCAATACCTATTCGTATCAGCGTACGCTGAGCTTTAATGCCGCCAATGACGTTACCGGGGATATCCTGGATGCGAGCAACAACATCTCCGGATATTTTTTTCTGAAAGCCGAAAACAAAAGACTGCTTTCGGAAAATGCACGTCTTCGCGATCAGCTGAAGTCATCCTTTTTGAATCCCGATACCGCCCGGATGCGCCGTGATTCGGCGTATATATACATCCCCGCCACGGTGATCCGCAATACGGTGAACCGCTTCGACAATTTTATGGTGCTGAATGTGGGCAGAAAGCAGGGCATTACCCAGGAAATGGGCGTGATCTCAGACCAGGGTGTCGCCGGGATCGTGGTCGGAGTTTCCAATAATTATTGTATTGCCCTGTCGCTGCTGAATGAAAATGCCAAGATCAGTGCCCGCATCAAGAAAAACAACCAGCTGGTGAATGTGATCTGGAATCCTGATCATCATTCGGTGGGTGAGGTGGTGGATATTCCGGCACACTTCAACCTGAACCCGGGCGACACCATCGTCACCAGCGGGAACTCCTTTATTTTCCCCGCCGGCCTGGTGGTGGGAACGGTGCTGGCCTATCATCGAAGCGAAAACGAAGGACTGAGTACGGCTACCCTGAAATACAGCACCCCCTTCGGTCAGCTGCATTATGTGTACCTGCTGAGGAACCTGATGAAAAAAGAGCAACTTCAACTGATCAAGGAGGCCGCCCAATGAACCAGCCTGCAGTAAAAAATATCGTCCGTTTTATCCTGCTGATCTTGTTGCAGGTCCTGGTCCTTGACAACATTCCCTTTCAGGGTTTTATCATCCCGTATGTTTATGTCCTGTTTATTCTGTTGCTGCCCTTCCAGATCAACAGAAGTGCCCTGCTGCTGCTGGCTTTTGGCACCGGGCTGGTGATCGATGTCTTTGGCAATACGCTGGGGCTGCACACGGCGGCGCTGGTGTTTATCGCATTCCTCCGGCCCGGCGTGCTGCGTTTCTATTTTCCCCGGCTGGAAACCGATCCCAATGATGAACCGGGCATCGCCAAGCTGGGATTTTCCGGTTTCTTCCGCTATGCCTTTACCCTGATCCTGATCCATCAGTTTACCCTGACCTTTCTGGAACTTTTCAGCTTCCGTCATTTCTTCCATGCCCTGTATGAGGTGGGTCTGAATGCTGCGGTTACGACACTCGTGGTCCTCATCGTCGAGTTACTTTTTGCCAAAAGGAAAAAAAGGCTCCGCCGGCGATAATTTTCCGTTTTCATAAAATTTGATGCCAAAAAATGCCTTTTTGGCGGTTCAAAACTCAAATTTGCCGGAGATTTCCGGTGTTTTTTTGGGGGAACGGAAAAAATATTGTGAAAAAAGTACAATCATCCTCAATCTTTTTTTATTTTCACCCCATCCAAAGGAAAAAAGGAGACCAAAATCTCCCGGCATTCCGGATTGTTAACCGCGGTATTTCACTGAAAAAAATATAATTCACCCTATTATTCATCAAAGTACAAACCTATGAGCAATGCATTAAGTTATGTGAGCGGGACCAGCAGCATTCCGTTGCTGGGGATGACCATTGGTGAGATGTTTGATCAGACCGCCGCCCGTTATCCGGAAGTCGTTGCGCTACGCGTGGTCCATCAGAACATTACCTGGACCTATGCCCAACTCAAAGAACAAGTAGACCAGTGTGCCCTGGGGCTTCATTCCATGGGCCTGGAAAAAGGCGACCGGATCGGTATCTGGGCGCTGAACCGCGCCGAATGGATGGTATTGCAGTACGCCACCGCCAAGTTGGGGGCGATCCTGGTGAACATCAATCCGAGTTACCGGGTACATGAACTGGAATATGTGCTGAATCAGTCCGGATGTAAATTCCTCGTGTCGGACGAAAAATCGAATTATTCGGATTACTCCGGAATGATCTTCGAATTGTTGCCCCATTTGCAATACAGCGATCCCGGGCAACTGAATTCGGCCAAAGCCCCCAACCTGACCACCGTGATCACGCTGGAAACCGAAAAACGAAAGGGCATGTTCAACTGGCAGGATGTGATGGACCGGGGAAAGAACGTGGATAAGATCATCCTGCAAAAGCTGGCCGCCAATCTGAGTTTCGATGAACCCATCAACATCCAGTATACCAGCGGGACAACCGGTTTCCCGAAAGGAGCCACGCTGAGTCATCATAACATTCTGAACAACGGATTTTTTGTTACCGAGTCCATCCATCTGTCCCATGAAGATAAAATGATCATTCCGGTTCCGTTGTACCATTGTTTCGGCATGGTCATGGGAAACCTGGGCTGTCTGTCCCACGGTACCACGGTGATCTATCCCAGCCGGGCTTTCGATGCCGAAGCAGTCATCAAAGCCACCGACGAAGAGAAAGCCACGGTGTTGTATGGCGTACCGACCATGTTCCATGCGGAGCTGAATCACAAAGACATTGGAAAATATAACGTTACCAGTTTGCGCGCCGGCGTGATGGCAGGCTCTATCTGCCCGGTAGACCTGATGAAAAAAGTGCAACAGGTGATGGAAATGGACGATATGCAGATCGCTTACGGAATGACGGAAACCAGTCCGGTGAGTACGCAGACCAATACGGATACGCCGTTTGACAAACGCGTGAGCACGGTGGGAAAAGTCCATCCACACCAGGAAGTGAAAATCGTCGATCCCGTTACGGGTCTGGTAGTCCCCCGGGGCGAAAAAGGCGAATTGTGTACCCGCGGGTACAGCGTGATGCTGGGTTATTGGAACGATGAAGAAAAGACGCGGCAGTCCATTGACAAAGCGCGCTGGATGCATACCGGCGAGCTGGCCACCATGGACGAGGAAGGCTATCTGAACATCGTGGGCCGCATCAAGGACATGATCATCCGCGGCGGCGAAAATGTGTATCCCAAGGAGATCGAAGCGTTCCTGCGGACGCATCCCAAAGTCAACGACGCCCAGGTGATCGGTGTGCCGGATGAAAAGTACGGCGAAGCCGTGATGGCGTGGATCATCGTGAACGACGGTGTCGAGATCACCGAAGAGGAGCTGGTGGAATTCTGCAAAGGCACCATCGCACATTATAAAGTGCCGCGGTATTTCAAGTTCGTGGACGAATGCCCGAAGACTGTCACCGGCAAGATCCGGAAGGTGGAAATGCGCGAGATCAGCATCCAGGAATTGGGGTTGGAGGCTCTGGTTTCTGCCGGCAAGCAGTGAAAATCCCAGACAGGAAACAAATCATTTTTATGCAAAAGAGACGCCAAGCCGGACGTCTCTTTTTTTTTTTCAATCTTTCAGGTCGGTAAAGACCTGAAAAGTTGATGAGGTTCTTTACAATGAAAAAATTTCCTGGAAGGTATCTTTTTCCTTCAGGACAGAGATCAAACCCTTTTCGTTGACCAGAATACGTGTGGGACGCGGGAATGAATTGGTGTTGGCGGCAAAAAAGCTGGGATCGTAGGCGCCGGTTTTATAGCAACAGACCACATCGCCGCGGTGTGGTTTTCGTTGGAAAAAAACCTTGTATTTCGAGATGATATCACCTGAATAGCAGAGATTTCCGGCGACAAAAGTTTCAAAAGGCGCTTTGTCCTGACGGAAAGGGTCGTTGATGATCGTCCAGGGATTCACCGGCGGCAGCAACATGGCCGTGGCAAAACTGGTTACCGAAGCTTCCAGTGTCGTCAGATGATGGGGACCGGCCACATTTCTCACATGACTGACTTTGGCCAGGGTGATGCCCGAATCCTCCGCGATGCTTCTTCCCGGTTCGATCACCAGTTCGGGATTGTCGAGCAGGGCCAACCCCTGTTTCACACTCATGGTTTTGCCCTTTACGGTGATGTGTCCCGTCAGTATTTTTTCCAGCATTTTGTGCTTTGGAAAATCCGAATACATCTTCTCGCCGCTCCATACATCGGCGTTGATCTGTCCGTTTTCATCGCGACCCAATCCGCCCGGTTCGTTGTTCCAGACAAAGGTTTCCGACGTGTCCCCGTTTTTGCTTTTCAGAAATCCGGAACGCACCCGTTCTTCCAGGTAGATCCATTCTTTTTTTGTGACATAATCCACCGGAAAGCCTCCTCCGATGTTCATCAGTTTGATGGGATAGCCCTGCTCCCTGACCGTCAAGCTCAATTCGATCAGAATGCCGATGGCTTCAAGAAAAGCCTCCGGATCGGTAACCTGCGATCCGATGTGGGTATGAAAACCATGAAAATCAATGTGGTCAAAACCCTCCAGGTGTTGCATGATTTTCGGAATGTTGCGAATGTTTTCGCCGAACTTGCTCCAGACGCCGGCGGTAAAAACATTGGCATCCGTCACGTTGCTCATGTTGAATCCGGCCACCCGGATGGCGACCCGGGCCTTTTTGTTTTGCAGGGCCGCCCTTTGGTTGATGATCTCCAGTTCTTCGAAACTGTCGGCAATAAAAAACATGTTTTTACTCACCGCCTCATCGATGAGCCGGTTGCTTTTGGCATTTCCGTTCACATCCATGTTGAAGGGATCCATGCCGCCTTGCAGTGCCGAGTACATTTCATTCACCGAGGCCACATCGGCACCGATGCCTTCGTCGGCCATCATCTTGAAAACGCTGGGGTGCGAATTGACTTTACCGGCAAACCGGATTTTCCCTTTGGGATATTCATTTTGAAAGACTCGTTTGAAATTTCTTACGTTTTGGATCATGATCGGGGCATAAATGATGTGCAGGGGCAGGTCGAATTCCCGGATCCATTCCTGATGGGTTTTTCCGGCGATCAGTATTTCGGATTGTGTTTCATCCAGCGTGAAAAAGCCATGATTGTCATAGGATGGCGTTCCCCATTCGAAACCGAATTTCTCGTTTTTGGCAGGTGCCAGATCTGATTTGATAAAGTTTATTTCCTTCATGATTTTTAGCTTTTTTGTAGTGAATAGTTCCAAAAAGGCTAAAATTAAGGATTTTCGAAGAGAAGACGGGGCAGGTTCTCTTAAGATTGGTTAAAACAGGCGGGAGGACCTGCAATAAAAAGTGCAGCGACGCCATTATGGCGTCGCTGCGACAAATGTTTTTTACGTGAAGAATCCCGGCGGTCACGCATTTTAATTGCGCGCCGGAAAGGAAGATTCCTCGCTTAATGCCCGAACAGTTTCAGGATGTCGTTGCCGTTGGCCAGGATGAGCAGGGTGAACAGGATAACCATCCCGACGATCTGGGCATTTTCCAGGAACCGGTCGCTGGGTTTTCTACGGGCGATGATCTCATACAGCAGGAACAACACATGTCCGCCGTCGAGTGCCGGAATCGGCAGCACGTTCAGAATGGCCAGCATGATGGACAAAAAGGCCGTCAGGCGCCAGAAGGCTTCCCAATCCCAGATACCCGGGAAGATGTTTCCGATGGCAATAAAGCCACCCACATTTTTATAGGCCTGCACTTTAGGCGAAACCATCAGTTTCAGTTGCTTCAGATAATTGTCAATGCCGTCGTATGTGCGGGCGATGCCGGCTGGAATGGCCTGAAGCACGGTGTATCTTTTTTGATCGAGTTTGAAATAGTCAGAGAAATTCAGACTCCGGGAAACCCCCAGCAAACCGTCGGCTCCCAGCTGGACGGGCAATCGCAAGGTGTCGGTCCCTCTTTTGGCAATGAGGGTGATCTTTTGGTTTTTGAACTTAACCATTTCATCCCGGAAACTGGAGAAGTAGGTTAAATAGGTTCCGTTAATCCCGATGAGCGTATCTCCTTTCCGGAGGCCTGCGGCTTTTGCCGGTGAATCTTTTGTAAATCCGTCGGCTACAAACGGGG
Organism: Candidatus Sulfidibacterium sp.; assembly: GCA_046706345.1. Taxonomy (GTDB): domain Bacteria; phylum Bacteroidota; class Bacteroidia; order Bacteroidales; family F082; genus Sulfidibacterium. The sequence continues at coordinate 53 of JBJKPL010000024.1, read as the reverse complement.
TACGGGGTGACAATAACGATCCGGCATCTTTGTTTTTTATCAGCTGGCGGATG
>JBJKPL010000023.1:0-2610 GCA_046706345.1 Candidatus Sulfidibacterium sp. | reverse complement strand
ATGGCCGGCATCAGGGCCACCACAAAAAGATTCAGCGAAAGCCCCCCCACGCCTTTGACGCTTAAAAACGCCCGGGTGATCTCGTCCATCTGGGCCTGTTTGTCTTTCATCCATTGCAGCAAACCCGTCAGTGCCTGCGGAAAAGCCATATGCGCATTGATATCGGAGAGATAATTCACAAAGGGCAAAATGGTGTACATGCTCACGCCGGCCAGCAGTAGGACGACAAAATGGGGCAGGGACCGTGTTTTCAGAAAACGTCCCGTTCCGTCTTCGGTTAAAAAGACAAACAACAGGGGTGCCAGAATAAAGGTCCCCAGCGAGTCGATGAACTGAAACAGATACATGAACGATACCGCTTCCGGGCTTTTGGGATGGGCGACCAGATCCGCCAGGGCGGCCCAGTCGAGGTGATAGTACAGCTTGCCGGCGACCATCCCCGCCAGCGAAAAGATCAGATAAAAAGCCAGGAGAAAAATCAGAAAGGCCAGCAGTTTGGCTCCGGCGGAAAGATGGGGAAAGGCGGCTCCTGACTTCATAGATTGAATTTAAAAACCGCAAAATTAATATTTTTGCAGCCTCATTCTTGCTAAAAACAAACGTACGAAACAAAATTAAGAACGTGGTAAAGATCAAAAATATAGAACTGGGGGAGTATCCCCTGCTGCTGGCGCCCATGGAAGACGTGTCGGATCCGCCCTTCCGGCATGTGTGCAAGATGTTCGGCGCCGACATGATGTATACGGAATTCATCTCCTCCGAAGGGCTGATCCGCGATGCGGATAAAAGTGTGAAAAAACTGGATTTTGATGAGTTTGAACGCCCCATCGGCATTCAGATCTTCGGTCATGACATCGAATCGATGATCAAAGCGGCGCAATATGCCGAAACGGCAAATCCCGATGTCATCGACATTAACTACGGCTGCCCGGTACGGAAAGTCGTATCCAAAGGGGCCGGTTCCGGGATCATGAACGACATTCCCAAGATGGTGAAGATGACCGAAGCCGTGGTGAAAGCGGTGAAACTTCCCGTGACGGTGAAAACCCGGCTGGGGTACGACGAAGATCACAAGGAGATCGTGGAGATCGCCGAAAAGTTGCAGGATGTGGGCATCCAGGCGCTGACGATTCATGGAAGACTGCGGACCACCCGCTCCAGCGTTCCTGCCGACTGGACGTTGATCGGTGAAGTGAAAAACAATCCGCGGATGCACATTCCCATCTTCGGCAACGGCGATGTGAACGACCCGGTTTCGGCGAAACATTTCCGGGATACTTTCGGTGTCGACGGGCTGATGATTGCCCGGGCCTCTTACGGCAATCCCTGGATCTTCCGCGACATCAAGCATTATTTCGCTACCGGAGAGATCCTCCCGGAACCCAGTGTGGAAGAAAAGATCCGCATCAGCACCATCCACCTCGAGCGTTCGGTAGAATGGAAAGGCGAACGCCGCGGCGTGCTGGAGATCCGGAAGCATTGGGCCGCGTATTTCAAGAATATTCCTTATTTCAAGCAGTTTCGCATCAAGCTCATGGAAACGGAACAACTGGAAGAGATCCGGGAAATTCTGGAAGAGATCCGGGAATTTTATAAGGATCTACAGCCGGAAGACTAGCGGATTTCAAGGTTTTTCTGCAACCGCCCTTCTCCATCGAACATTGCTGATAGGGACGCTCCTTTTGTCAAATCCAAATGAAAGGTTTTTAATCCTGCGTTCCGGGCTCCCTCGATGTTGTCGGCGCGGTCGTCGATAAACAGGGTTTTCGACGGATCGATCTTTTCCTGCCCGATGACATATTGATAGATATCTGTGTTGGGTTTGTGCAAGTGCAGGCGGAAGGAGAAATAGGCCTTTTTGAACAGGGCGTCAAAATCCTCATAACCGAAATGGTCTTTCAGGTCTTTGACAAAGAAATCGTAATGGATGGCGTTGGAATTGCTGAGCATGAAGAGCGTGTAATGCTTTGCTGCGGCTTCCAGAATTTGTATCCGTTCCTTTTCGAGTTTCGAAAGCAGGGTGTTCCAGGCGTGGTCGATCTGGGCATCGGTCAGATCCATCGCAACAAATGTACGGATGCGGTTCCTGAATTCATCGGGTGACAAAAGCCCCAGTTCAAATTTCAGGATGATCTCGTTATAAAACGCTTCGCTTTGTAACTTTTCCACGTCCTCATATCCCAGTTTCTGAAATTCGCTGACCGTGAGTTTGGGGTCGATATCCAGGATCACCCCCCCGAAATCAAAAATGATATTGTCTATTTCCATCCTGAAAGGTTTGAGGGCAAAGATAGCAGATTGAAAAATAGGATACGGATTTATTTGGAGGTGACTGATCCGGATGAAAAGAGGGCTTCCCCGAGTTTAGGATCCTAATAATTCGGGCTGGTAAGGCCCGCCACCCGTTGATCATAAAATTGGTTGAAGTCAACCTTGGGTTGGGTACAGAGCCAGACACCGGTGCCGTATTCCCGGGCCAGAGTGTCGCGGATCATGCCGATTTTCCGGCAGTTGCCGAAGAGGCTTTGAACATCTTTTCCCAGTGCGTCGTTGATATAGATCAGGCAGGTGATCTTATGCTTCAGCTGTCGGGGGGCCCAGTAATAGAAG
>JBJKPL010000022.1:0-3784 GCA_046706345.1 Candidatus Sulfidibacterium sp. | reverse complement strand
CCGACCATCACCCCCAACAGGTCAGAATAATTCATGTCAGTTGCGGCATTGTAACTCCGCTGTGTGTACTGGACGCCCACTTTAAAGTTGGGATAAAATGCATATTTGGCGGCCTTTTCCATCAGCCCGGCCTTGGATTCGTTCAGCTTGATCTCTTTGAGCACCGGCCGGTTTTTTTCAGCCAGCGCCAGCAGCGCTTCTGTCTTTAGGTCCTGATTTGTGATGGGAAGGATCTTTCCGGTCGGGATGTAAACGGAATCGTTCCGAAGCAGATATCCGTTCAACTGAGCCTGTAACGCGAGTTCTTCCCCGTTCAGCGCTTCGATCTTGTCCTGCAGTCGTGTTTTCTGTACTTCCACTTCGATCACATTCTGCAGACTGGCGGTTCCCACTTCAAATTTCCGTTTCGCCACCAGCGAGATCTGCTGAAGCAGATCCAGGCTTTCCTTGTTTAACCGGATGTCTTTCCGCTTTTCCTGTAAGCTGTAATAAAGCTCGGAAACCTGCTCTCCGATCTGGTTTGTCAGGTCCCTGATTTGCTGCCGGATGATGAGGGTATCCATGGATTTCACGGCGGCTTTGGCTTTCAGGCTTCCGGGATAGGGAAGCGGCTGGGTCACACCCAGTATTTTGCCGGTCATGGCTTCCTGGTTCAGCGAAAAAGTATTGGTCGGAACACCTACCAGTCCTACGGTGGCCACCGGATCCGGAAGATGCGTCCCGACCTGGATGTTCTCGCGCGCCGCCTTCAATCTGGCCTGCAGCATGGAAAGGTTCGGATTCACTTTTTGGGCTTGTTCAATCAGGCCCTGTAAGTTTTTATCCTGATTCTGGGCCGAAACCGGTATGCTGACAGCAAGGATCAGTATCAGCCCCAAGAGCTTGTTTTTTTTCATTGAAAAACTTTTTAATGCGTTCTCCCTTTAACTACCTTCTGCGAGAAAGCCGTCTTGACAGAGAACGAATTTTAAAATGATTAACGGGACAAAAATAGAATGGGCTGCCCGGGCGGGCATTATACAATTCTGGAAAAGAGTTACAGGGTTTTTGGATGTTGAGATGTAGGACCTTGAATGTAAGCATGTTGGTGTGTAATACTGTGCTCTGTTGGATGCGTTATATTCATTTGGCCTGAACTCAACCTCTCACATCCTCACATCGTACATCCAAACATCCTCAGATTTCATCCAGGGCTTTCCGGTTGCGGACCTGCATGCTTTTGTAGAAAGTGGGATTCATCCCGATGACTTTCTTGAACTGGTTGGAAAGATGCTGTACGCTGCTGTAGCCGGTTTTCCAGGCAATCTCACTCAACGTCAGCTCGTCGTAAATCAGCAGTTCTTTCACACGTTCGATGCGTTGCAGAATGACGTATTTTTCGATGGTGGTTCCCACCACGGAAGAAAACAGGTTGCTGAGGTAGGAATATTCATGCCCCAGTGTCTTGGACAAATGATCGGAAATGTTGATGTGTCCTTCCACCTCGTGATCGTAATGGATCATATTGATGATCTCGGTTTTGATCTTTTCGATGAGCTGGCTTTTCTTGTCGTCGATCAGTTCAAAACCGATGGCATTAAGGTTTTTATCGAGTTTTTCAAGCGTTTCCGGTTCGATATTTCCTTCCACCACGGCTTCGCCGAGGACGACGGAAACCGGTTTCAGGTTCAGTTTTCTCAGTTCGGAGCTCACCGCCATGATACAGCGGTTGCAGACCATGTTTTTTATGAAGAGTTTTTGTGTTTCAGTAGATTTCATGACAGCAGATTTGTATAGTGCTACGACTTTTTGGCAAGCCAGCCGGCAGGGTTCTGATACTGTTTTCCTTTCCAGAGTTCGAAATGCAGTTCGGTTTGTCCCTGCAGGTTGGTGTGGACGGTACCCAGGGCTTTTCCGGGTCCGACGGTTTCTCCCTGTGAAACAAAGGACCGGTCGAGGCCGGAAAAGACGGTAAAATAGTCCCCGTGTTTCACGATGATGGCAATATTGGTGCTGGTGATGGCCATGATGCTCACGACGGTTCCCGCGAATACGGCGTGGGCCACGGCGCCTTTGTCGGTGGAAATATTGATGCCGTTGTTGCGGATCTTCACGTGTTTCAGGATCGGATGGTTATGCACGCCGAAGGTCTGCGATACGATCCCGTTTTTCACCGGCCAGGGCAGCCTGCCCCTGTCGGCATAGAACAGGGACGACAGTTTTGAATCGCTGGCGCTGATCTTGCGGGCTTCGGCGGTATTCTTTTTATTGAAACTTTCGGTGGCTTTGGCAATGGCTTCTTCGATTTTCCGGTTCAGCAGGGCCGATTCCTTCTCCTTGTCCCGGAGCTGTCTCCGCAGACTCCGTTCCCGGGTGGAAAGCTGACGCTGCAACCGGTTTTTCTTTTGCTGTTCCAGCTGCAGCAACGACAACTGCGAGATCTCCATGTCGAGGGTTTTCTTCTTCTGCAGGCTGCGAGACTCCAGGTCGCCTTTTTTCTGATTCTTAACCGCCTCCAGGTCTTTGATCCGGTCGGCTTCATTGCGGATATAGGAAGAGATCTCTGACAAGTAACGCATCCGCTGATAGGCCTGATTGATGTCGCGCGAGGAGAACAAAAAGATCAGATGCGAATAGGGATTGTCGTTTTTCGATGCATAGAAGGCGATGCGGGCGTATTCGTGTTTGAGGTAATCCAGCCGGGAGTCGAGCTTTTTCAGGCTCACATTCAGGGAACCGATGCTGTCGTTCAGCAGATAGACTTCACGTTTCAGCGTGGCAGCCAGCTCCTGCCGGCGGCTGATCTTGTTGTTGATCAGATTCAGAGAATACAGCGTATTGCTTTTGCTTTCGCCGATCTTTGAGATCAGTTTGTTCGTATACTCGATTTCCTGTTCCAGCTGTTCGCGCTTTTTCTTCAAGGCCGTAAGCGAGTCCTGGGCAGATGCCTCAGCGGCAAATGCGAAAATCATCAAGAGAAGAAACAAGAGCCTGTACTTGTTTTTGACTACCATAACGGTTTTTAAAACAGTTTCTTATAATCTGCGGGGATGAAAAAAGGAAACCCGTAAGTTTTGTCTAAATCAATTTTTTTAAAAGTAAGAAAAATTTCCGTTTTGGGTCGTGAGTTCAGGACAATTCTCATTTTTACGGGCAACAGCTGGCCCTGAACTTCCTGGTAACTATCATAGTAAACCCAGAGGGCTTTGGGGTTGTTTCCGGCGGTTTGTTGTTCGAGATATTGTTTTCGGATCCTGAAATTGTTCGGGTCGAGCCAGACCTTTTGTGTAAGTTCGGTAGGAATGGTGGCGCTGGTCATGGCGCTGGCGGAAGCCGGGCTTTCCAGGCGCCGCGTGATCAGGTAGCCTTCACGGTCTGTTTCGGCATGTGAACTCAACGTACGATATCCCGAAAGGTCGTTGCCGACCAGCAGCGACTGCAGAACTGAATAGTTTACCGAAGTATGCAACAGGCTGTCGAGTACGTGATAATCGCCCTGGACATAGTTCTTTTTCATCCGGTTGATGAGTTTCAGCGAATCGGGGGTCAGTTCGGCACGTGCAGCTTCGATGCCCATGGCCGGGATGATGCTGGCCCAGATCAAACTGTCTTTCCGAATGCGCACCTGCGCCCGGAATGTGGCACCACTGCTTCCTTTCCGTTTGTAAGCAATGGCAATTTTCGCATTCAGCGAACTGAAATCGGCCTGATGGGCCTGCATTTCATGAAACAAGGCATCGAAGCTCATGGGCTTGAGGTTTCGGAACACCACGGGCTTCACGGTTTTACAGGAAGACAGGAAAGC
>JBJKPL010000021.1:0-10120 GCA_046706345.1 Candidatus Sulfidibacterium sp. | reverse complement strand
ATTTCGGGCTGCGTATGGATTTGGGCGATATTCAGATTCTTTAGATCCTCCGTAGTCCATTGATAAAATTCAACGGCGGCCCGGTTGGCATTTACAATTTCTCCGGTTTCTCCATCCAGCAATAATTTTACTGCCGAATGTTCTTCGAAGATCTTCCGGAACTTTTCTTCGGATTGGGATAATTTCAACTGGGTTTCCATCCGTTGGGTTATGTCGTTATAAATGGCAACGATCTCTCCCGTTTTTAATTTATAAATGATGTTGTCGCGCCAGCCCGACCGGTATTTATCCTGATAATAGACCTCTTCTTTCCGCAGCGTTTTGCCTGTTTCCCAGACCTTCCGGAAGCTCTCCAGAAAGCCCAGCTTTTCTGCAGACGGAAATACTTCCCGGACACTCTTTCCGGCGATATCTTTGGCTTTTATCTGCTCGATTTCTTCTGATCTGCGATTGAAACCGGTAAACCGGAAATCCTGCCCCTCTTCTACAGTTTCAAATACGGCAATGGCATTGGGACTGTTTTTAAAAAAACTTTTCCAGCGTTCCCGGCTTAGCGCCAGCTTTTGATTGATCTCAAGCAGTCTTTTTTGGCTTTCTTCGGCTCTTTCTTTGGCGCGCCTGAGTTCTTTTTCTGCATTTTTCCTTTCGGTGATATCCCGCACGACGCCTTCGGTTCCAATGATATTTTCCTGTTCGTCATAGAGAAACTGTACGTTTAAAGAAGCCCAGAAATGGGTACCGTTTTTTCGTTTTGCCGTGATAATCCAGTCGGTGATCTTTCCGACTTTCCTCAGCTCCGCCAGCATGGTATCCCGATCTTTTCCATGGGCATATAAACTGGTCACAGGCCGGTTCAGGATTTCTTCTTCGGAATCATAGCCAAAGATCCTCACCGTGGCGGGATTGATAAATTGAAAATTGCCGGATAGATCAGCCTGTAAATAAGCATCCTGCATATTGTCCAGGATGCCCTGCAGCCGCCGGTTGCGTTTCCGGTTTTCTTCTTCCTGGGATTTTCTCTGGCTGATGTCCCTAAAAATACCCAAGACACCCGGACTGTCAAGGCCATCATAAGAGATGTAATTGATCTCAAAGGTTTTGTTGCCCTTAAAGCCATTGGAATCGATTGTATGGTTCCCCGGATCCTGGTGAGGGCTGTTCAGAGGGCATGCCGTACATTGTTTTTCATCCTTGCGCAAAACTTCCCAGCAGGTTTTTCCCGTTATTTCCGGAGAAAAGTAATCCTGCATTCGTTGATTGGCAAATTGAATCTTACCTGAGGGCTCGATCAGGGCAGCCCCGAAAGGGATCGCCTCCAGCAATGCAATTTCGTGGCCCTGTCGGAGGTCGGTTGCCTTTTGACCTTCCGGCCTGTGTGGTGGGTCGTTTGATTTTTTTAATGAATTCAACTCATCGGAGATTTCCTTAATGACCTGGATGAGTTCCTGTTTGGATGCGGTTTGAAATTGTCCGGCGTCTTTCATAAAGGATGATTTTCATAAAAATAGAAAAATTCGCTGAAAGTTGCGCCAGGAGCGGGATTCAAATATGAAAAACTAATTAACATCTTTTCAACGGGAAACAACCCGGGGGGAATGCCGGATTTTATTTCCGGTTGTTGGGAAAAGCTTTCTCAGGACCGAAGGGACCGATTGCCTGTAAAGTTGTTTGTTGTCAGTATTTTAGTCATCGCGGATTGCCGTTGATCCTTTCTGCGAAACGGCATCCGACTTACCGGTATGCCCATGAGTCCGGGCGCTTTAGAGAAAAAGAAGGCCCGAAAGTTTTTGTTTGGCAAGCTTCAGCTTCTCTTCCTCCACCCTGCAATCGACGCCTTTATCCTGGCAGAATGCCAGCATTTCGGTCAGATCCAGGTTGGGAACCATTTCGTGGCCTGTCATGGGACAGCCGCCCAAACCGCCCAGCACGGTGTCGAAATGGCGGATGCCGGCGTTAAAAGCGGCATTGACCTTTGCGGTGCCCTGTCCCGGAAGGGCATGGGTGTGAAATCCGAATTCCACCTCCGGGAATTCGGGAACCAGGGCGGCGCACACTTTTTTGATGGTTGCGGCCTCCACATCCCCGATGGTCTCCGCCAGCTGGATGCGCATGATGCCCTTGGCGGTAAGTTTCCGGATCCATTCCGATACCCCTTCGATGCTCCAGTCATCCCCGTATGGGTTGCCAAAAGCCAGCGAAAGGTATACCACCAGTTCTTTGTCCGAATCCAAACACAGGTTCTGCAGAAAGTCGATGGTCCGTTCTCCCTTTTCCAGGTTGGTATTCAGGTTCTTCTTTAAAAAAGTGGGGGAGACCGAAAAAGGATAGAACAGCTTGTCGATGATGTCGTATTCCCGGGCCAGCGTACCACCTTTTTCGTTGGCCACCAGCACCGCGATTTTTGTATTGCCGGGTTTGTCCTGAATGCTTTTCAAGACTTCTCCGGTGTCTTTCATCTGGGGAATGGCACGGGGCGACACGAAGCTGCCGGTCTCCAGGGTGTCGAAACCGCACTGCAGCAGCGCATGGATGTATTCGATCTTATTTTTGGTCGGGATGAAGTGGGTAAGGCCCTGCATGCCATCCCGGGGTGTTTCTGTTATTTTGATCATGCTGTAGTTGTCATTCGTTTGGTGCAAAATTAGCAGAAATCCTCCCTCGTGATTTGCCGGAACGGAGAACGGACTATTAAAGTTTCTTAAGGTTTCCTGTCCGGAAGGCAGCAAAGGTCAGGAGTGTGGCTTCCGGAAGGCCCGTGGCCGTATAAAAGCCAGCGAAAGCAGGATGAGTACTTCCCCGAAAAGAAAGAGGATCCAGGGGAACGCCTGGGGATTGTAGCGTTCCAGCGCGGCCCGTACATGACTTCCGGGATCGGTGATGCCGACACTCAGCAGAAAACGGGCATATTCCCACAGGAAAGAACAGACAATCACCAGGGCTCCGACCACCAGCAGCTCCCACTCGATCCACCGGAGCCTGAAACCCGGGTTTCTCCCCTGACCCACCGTGAGGAGAAACGCCAGCAGGATCATGGTCGCCGAGCAGATCAGCGGGGCCAGCACAGGGCTGACCCAGGGAAGGGGAATGAGAAAAAGAATGTCTCGGGTCATCAGCGAAGGAGGCCAGTGCAACAGGAGTTCCAGCCCCGCATAATACACGATGTCCCAGACTGCAAAGGCAAACAGGAAAAAGGCCAGCCGCTCCAGCCGCGTTTTTCCGGCCAGCCAGGCCAGGGTGACGAGCATAACGAGGGTGGCCGCCTCCCGCGACAGCTCCGTATAAAACATCCCGGAAGGCAACAGGACCAGCGGAAATTCAAAGCCCTGGGGATATACGATCTTTCTCAGATATACCACCACCACCGCTTCCAGAAAACCCATGGCCAGGCTGAAGATCAGCACCAGGAGATAGGTTCGCTTCTGAACGGTATTCATGTCTTGTAATTTAATTGTTTACCTCTTGATCTGTTTTCACAAAGGTAATAAAACAGCCTGTGACCTGCAATAAGGAATGCACTGAAATTGGCGGAATACAAGAAAAATCCCCTCCGGATGAAGAAGGGGATCTTAATTCAGGAACCGGGCCTCAGGTTAACCGATGACTCTTTTTATCAGAAGGGTAGAAAAAAACATTTTTTATGATTTTATCGCAGATTTCTGCCGCAAAGAAAGGATGGATTTTAGTAACTTGCAGCCAATTTACCAGCGAACGGAACTTATGGAACCTCTCAGTCTTAAGATCATCATTTTCATCGCCTCCGGCATCAGCTTGATCATGGGCCTGTACATGATGTTCCTTCACAACAGTGCCAAAAGTGTGAAGGGGCCTGTGTACTGGGCAGCGGGAAACCTGCTGATCGGTGCCGGGTTGCTGACGCGGCTTTTTTTGCCGGACCACGGTTTTTTTCCCCGGGCGGAATATATGTTGTTTATCACCGTGGGGTTGTATGTCTACCTTGCCGGGATCTGGAGCTTTAAGGAAAAGCCCATTAAAAAATGGGTCCTGATCGGATTTCCGGTTTTTGATGTGGTTCAGACGTTGATCTTTTATTTTGTTTTCCCGTCACTCCCCATCCGGCTTACCCTGCACTTCACCGTGCTGGCTGTGGTTACGCTGGTATCCATCTATGAGATGCTGCAGTTGGAACCCCCGAAAAAATATCTTCGGAAGATCTTCCGGTTGAATGCCTTGTCGTTTGCGGCTTTTTTGGCCATCCTGATCGGAGGCCTGATTTTTGTCACTTTCCGTTCCGGAGATCCTGCCGACCGCCCCTTTGCCTGGATCCTGGCGTATGGCGTTGCCGGCGGCCTGATGACCGCCCTGACCTTCGGTTTCCTGTCGGCAGTCAACCTGCAGCTTACCCTCGAACTGCAGGCACAGCTGAAGAGCAAGAATAAATTCTTTTCCATCATCACCCATGATCTGAGATCCCCGGTAGGAACCCTGATGGGTTTTGTGAACCTGCTCAACAGTCAGGAGGATCTGGATGAAGAACAGCGGCAGATCGTTATGAAGAACCTTGAGGTCCTCAGCCAGTCGACCTTCCATCTGTTGCAAAACCTGATGGACTGGGCCAATAATTCCACCGACATTGCCAGTTTTGAAGAGGAGCGTGTGGACATGAATGAGCTGATCCAGTCCAATATCACGTTCTACCAGAGCCTGATGTTGTTAAAATCCCTGCAACTGGATTTCGATCACGATGAAGATGTTTTTGTCAAGGGCAATTCCAAGATGATCGAAACAGTCATCCGGAACCTGGTTTCCAATGCCGTGAAGTTCACCCCCCGCGAAGGGCGGATCACCATCCAGCTTAGAAAAGACCCTGCCGGCGTGCATCTTTCCGTGGCGGATACCGGCGTGGGCATCGAACCCGAGCGGCTCGATCAGATCTTCGACAGGGAAAATATAAGGACCACCAACGGCACCAATGGCGAAAGCGGCTCCGGCCTGGGCCTGGCGCTGTGCAAAGATTTCGTCCTGAAAAATCGCGGCAGGCTTGCTGTGGAAAGCCGGGTAAACGAAGGCAGCCGGTTTACCGTGGATTTTCCGCCCGCAGAATAGTTTTTACCGCATTCATGACATCCCTGCATCTGCTATCCTGAGATTCTTTTTCCTCTTTTGGAGGATTTTGCCTGCTTCCTGCTTAACTTTGTAAAAAATTAACCATGGACAAAGCAGCTTTAAAAAATCAAATCCTTGCGGATTGCAAGGCCAAACTCAATGATACCTTGCAGCAACTGCAGAACGAAATGGACGAAACCCGGCGTTTATCCAACGAATACGGCGCTCCGAAAGACCGTTACGATCCCTATCGCACCAAACTGATGCGACAGCATGAGCTTTTTTCTGATCAGTATCAAAAAACCACTCAGATGATGATCGCCCTGGAACGCATCCCGCCCGACAAGGTCCTCGACAGTGTCCAGTTCGGTGCGGTGGTCATCACCGACAAGCAGAATATTTTTGTCTCCACGGGTATGGGTAAGTTCGAGTCCGGCGGCGTATCGTATTACGGGATCTCCTCCCAGGCGCCCATTTTCAGGGCCATGGAACACGCCAAGGCCGGCTCGACTTTCGAAATGAACGGCCAGCGTTTTGAAATCAAAGACGTTTTTTAATCTGTTTTTCCCCTTTCGCGAAAGGGATTCCACCCCGGAACTTTTCCTCTTTTTCGAAACACTCTTTTTATTAATTTTGCAGCCTAAAATTCAGTTACTATGTTTGAAGGATTGAGCGATCGGCTGGACCGGTCATTTAAGATTTTAAAAGGTCAGGGACGGATCACGGAGATCAATGTGGCGGAGTCTGTGAAAGAGATCCGGAAAGCGTTGATCGAAGCCGACGTAAGTTATAAAATCGCCAAGCAGTTCACCGACGAGGTGAAGGAAAAGGCCCTGGGGATGGACGTGCTTACCGCCGTGAAACCCGGTGAGCTGATGGTGAAGATCGTTCACGATGAGCTGGCCTCACTGATGGGAGGAAGTCAGGAAGATATCAACCTCAAGGGAAGCCCCGCCGTGATCCTGATCGCCGGGTTGCAGGGTTCGGGTAAGACGACTTTTTCCGCCAAACTGGCCCACTTTCTGAAGAGTAAAAAAGGCAAAAAGGTGCTGCTGGTCGCCGGTGACGTTTATCGTCCTGCGGCCATTGACCAGTTGAAAGAGCTGGGCGGTCAGGTAGGCTGTGAAGTCTATACCGAAGAAGACAACAAGAATCCTGTCGAGATTGCAAAAAATGCCATCAAACACGCCAGGAACAACGATAAAAATGTGGTGTTCGTCGATACCGCCGGCCGGTTGGCGGTGGATGAAGCCATGATGAAAGAAATTGCGGCCGTGAAGAAAGCCGTCAGCCCGCAGGAAACCCTGTTCGTAGTGGATTCCATGACCGGTCAGGATGCGGTGAATACGGCCAAGAGTTTTAACGACCAGCTGGGATTCGATGGCGTCGTGCTCACCAAACTCGACGGCGACACCCGAGGTGGTGCCGCACTGACGATCCGGTCGGTGGTTGAAAAGCCGATCAAGTTTGTAGGGATCGGCGAAAAGATGGACGCCCTTGACCTGTTCCATCCGGCCCGTATGGCCGACCGGATCCTCGGTATGGGGGACATCGTTACCCTGGTGGAAAAAGCCCAGGAACAATATGACGAGGAAGAGGCCCGCAAGCTGCAGAAGAAGATCGCCAAGAACCAGTTCAACTACGACGATTTCCTGAAACAGATCCAGCAGATCAAGAAAATGGGGAATGTCAAGGACCTGATGGGAATGATCCCCGGCATGAGCAAAGCCGTGCGTGACCTGGATATCGACGACGACGCTTTCAAGGGCATCGAAGCCATCATCCACTCCATGACGCCCGAAGAGCGTGCCAATCCCAAGATCCTGAGCGGATCTCGGAGAAAAAGGATCGCCGACGGCAGCGGTACTACCATTCAGGAAGTCAACCGCCTGATCAAGCAGTTCGGTGAAACCAGTAAGATGATGAAGCTCATGACATCCGGCCGCGGCAAGGCCATGATGAACATGATGGGGAGACGGTAATTTCCCCTTGCGACAGATAACCTTTTCAGAATCATAGATTAATCAAATAAAAAGCATCCCATGGCAGAGAAAAAAGAAACCATTATCATTGACGGCCGTTTGGTGTCAGCCAAGATCAAGGAAGAAATTAAGGAAGAAGTCGCTCATCTGATCGACCATCATGATAAGGCACCGCATCTGGCCGCCGTGCTCGTAGGAGAAGACCCTGCCAGTCAGACCTATGTCGCAGGCAAGGAAAAAGCGGCGCATGCCGTGGGAATGATCTCTTCGATCTACCGTCTTCCGGAAGAAACCACCGAAAAGGAACTGCTGGACGTGGTGAATTATCTGAACAACGACGACGAGGTAGATGGATTTATTGTGCAGCTGCCGCTGCCGAAACATATCTCGGAGGAAAAGGTGATCAACACCATCCGTCCCGAAAAGGATGTGGACGGATTTACGCCCATCAATGTGGGGAATATGGTGCTGGGAAAGCCCGCATACATCTCAGCCACGCCATTCGGGATCATGGAACTGCTGAAAAATTACGGTATTGAGCTGGAAGGAAAGCATGTGGTGGTACTGGGGCGCTCGAACATCGTCGGAAGGCCTGTCAGCATTTTGCTTTCTCAGAAACTACCCCATGCCAATGCTACGGTGACGGTGTGTCACAGCCGTACGAAGAACCTGGCTGATATTACCCGTCAGGCCGATGTGCTGGTCTGTGCCATCGGGGTGCCGCAGTTTGTGAAAGCCGGCATGGTGAAGGAAGGTGTGGTGGTAATTGATGTGGGCATGCATCGTTTGCCGGATGAAAGCAAACAAAAAGGCTATCGTCTGGTGGGGGATGTTGCTTTCGATGAAGTATCGAAAAAAGCGTCCTATATCACTCCCGTTCCTGGCGGCGTCGGTCCGATGACCATTGCCATGCTGCTGAAGAACACGTTGCTGGCTCATAAAAAAGAAATTTATCAATAGGTCCTTCAGGGACGCGAATCCAGAAAATAACGGCAGGAACCTCTTGCCGGATTGTCTGTTAACGAAAGAGGAGAAGTCGGGTAATCATGAAAATTCCTGAAACTACATTGTTGGAAGGAGGGCGTAAGCTGCCGGTGATGGAAGAATTCTATACCCTGCAGGGCGAAGGATTCAACATGGGCAAGGCGGCCTATTTCATCCGCCTGGGCGGTTGTGATGTGGGCTGTGCCTGGTGTGACAGCAAAGAAACCTGGAATGCCAGCCTGTTTCCCCCCGTACCGGTGGAGGAGGTGGTGGAACGCGCCTATCAGCACCCGGCCAAAACGGTGGTGGTCACCGGCGGGGAACCGTCGCTGTATCCGCTGGATATCTTTACGACCGTATTGAAAGAAAAGGGCATAACGACCATGCTGGAGACTTCCGGCGCTTACCCTCTGACGGGTGCCTGGGACTGGATCTGCCTCTCTCCCAAGAAAAATGCCCCGCCCCGGAAAGCGATATATGCCAGGGCCCAGGAACTGAAGGTCATCATTCAAAATCCGGCCGACCTGGAGTGGGCCGAGAAAAATGCCGCCTATGTTTCGCCGGATTGCCAGCTGTTCCTGCAACCCGAGTGGAGTGTGGCCGAACGGATCATGGAAACCCTGACACAGTACGTTATGGATCACCCTGAATGGCGCATTTCCCTGCAGTCGCACAAATACATGCGAATTCCTTAAAGAAGGGCATCGCGTGTTGTTTTGATCCCTGGTAGTACCAGAACAAACAAGGACGTATTAATTCCTGTTCGGTTCATTACAGGGAAACCTCGTTGAATCCCTGCCCCGGTTTTTCCGGGTTTAGGATATTCTTCCTTGCCTTTCATTCTCAGACTTACATTTTCTTAGTTTTGCAGAAAGCGTTTCAAACTGAAATACAAGATCATTATAGGGCTTCTTACCTTGCTGACGGCAACGTCTTTTGTCGGGGCACAGAACATCTCTGAGCCGGACAAAAGAGCGCAGGCATTGTTTGATAAAGCCCTGGATGCCTATCGTTCCGAAAACCTGAGTGAAGCCAGAAAATTACTCCTGAAAAGCATCGACCGCGATAAGAATTTCGTAGAGGCCTATCTGTTGATGGGAGACCTTGAAACAGAGGCAAAGCAGATCGCGGAAGCGGAAGCTGCATACCGGCAGGCTTTAAAGATCGATTCCGCCGGTCATCCCAGGGCCTGGTTTCTGCTCGCCCGGTTGCAATATGAACAGGGCAAATATGCCGGTGGGGCGGCTTCAGCAAGCCGTTTTTTAAATCGGGTGCATCCGCAAGGCAAAATAAAGCAGGAAGCGGAACATCTGCTGGAAAGCTGCCGGTTCTCGGCCTGGGCTGTTGCCCATCCGGCACCCGACTCCCTGCATCCGCTGGATGATTCGGTAAATTCCGCTGGCTCGGAATATGTCAACTTTGTCAACGAAACCGACAACCGGATGATTTTCACCCGGAAGGGAACGGAGAACATCGGCAATGTGCAGCGACCCGTTTACAGAGAACAGGTTTTTGTTTCGGAACGAAAAGGCTCTTATTGGGGTGCGCCCCAAAAGATGAATTTTCCCTGGCCTGATAATGCCAACATGGGCGCCGTGAGTTTCTCGCTCGACGGGCGCACCGTTTATTTTACTGGATGCTACTGGCCGGGAGGCAACGGAAGTTGCGATATTTATGTGAGCCATCATGACGGCGCTTACTGGTCTGGGCCCGTGCATCTGGATCAGGCGGTGAATACACAGGCCTGGGATTCCCAGGCGGTGGTCTCCTCCGATGGCCGTGATCTATATTTTGCGTCCCGGAGAGCCGGAGGCAAAGGTGGTTCGGACCTGTGGGTATCGAAGCGGCAAAAGGACGGCTCCTGGGGCTTACCGGAAGACCTGGGCGACAGTATTAATACCGCGGGAAACGAAGTGGCACCATTCCTTCATGCCGACGGCAGGACCCTTTACTTTGCTTCCGACGGCTGGCCGGGACTTGGTGGTTACGACCTTTTTGTCTCCCACCGGAAAGCCGATGGAACCTGGTCGCGGGCAAAAAATTTGGGATATCCTGTCAACACAAAATATAATGAGATCAACCTCTTTTTG
>JBJKPL010000020.1:0-7522 GCA_046706345.1 Candidatus Sulfidibacterium sp. | reverse complement strand
GCCAACGGTTACAAGCCGGCTTTTATGGCGTTTGATCCGGACAGGCTGACCCCTTTCCATCCTGAAACGAATTCCGTTCCCTATCCGGTGGACTCGCTGGTAAAACCCTCCACGTTCATTTTGGATGATACCGTAATACCGAAGAAAGTCTATCCTGTGAAAAAATACAGCCGGCTGGCGCATCTTTTTCATCCCTATGCCTGGGGGCCTTTTTCGCTGGATGCGAACAACTACAGTTTCCGACCCGGCGTTTCGCTATTGTCGCAAAACCTGCTTAGCACTTCTGTCAGCGCATTGAAATATACCTGGGACCGCAACCAGCAATCAGGGAAATACAGCTTTTCCTTTGATTATTACGGTTGGTATCCGCAACTTGGACTGGAAGCTTCCACACAGAACCGGCGGACTTATCTCAGCGACAGCACAGGGATCCATGAAGTCCGGTGGAATGAGTCCATCCTTTCGGCCCACGTTGGCATGCCGCTGAATCTCACCCACGGAAAAGTGGTCGCCGGACTTCAGCCGATGGTGAAATACGAGGTCCGATTTCTGAGGATGAAGCCGGGAAGCCATTATTATTTCAAAGATCCCCGGATTGCCAACCTCACCTACCAAATCTACGAATATACCTATCTGAAAATGTCACCCAAGGATCTTTATCCGAAATGGGGCCAGACGCTGCAGGTGACGTTTCAGAATACCCCTTTCCTGACCGGCACAAACGATCAGTTTGCTTTTCAGGGGAATCTCTATCTCCCCGGTTTTCTCAGACATCAGGGGATTTCCTTGTATGCCGGATACGAAAACCAAGAGGCAGGCGACTATCCTTTCGGGACGCTGGTGAATATCCCGCGCGGCTATTCAGGTCTGTTCTTCTACCAGTATTTTACCCTGCAGACGGATTATGCCCTTCCGATCGCCTATCCCGACTGGGACCTGATCCAGGGAGCCGTTTACCTGAAACGAATCTATGCGCACCTGTTCTATGATTACCTTAACCGGATGCCTTACAAGCAGGTGTTTTCCAGCACAGGGGCAGAAGTTTACACCGACTGGAACTTACTGAACAAGTTCCCCACGGCCACCCTGGGGGTCCGTTGGAATTATCTGCCCACAGAAAAAAACAGTACTTTTGATTTGTTATTCGGTCTGAATTTTTAAAATCTGACAACCATGATACATCCGCTTTTACGGTTTCTGATCACCGTTTTCTCCATCATCCTGATCGGAGGCATTCTCCCGGGCATCCGCATCCGGGGTTCCGCCTTCTGGACTGCCACACTGGTGGCCATTGTTATTGCCCTGCTCAACATCCTGGTCTATCCTATCATGGTCATCATCACCCTGCCGGTCACGGTGCTGACCATGGGACTGTTCCTGCTGGTCCTGAATGCGGTGATCATCGAGTTGGCGTCATGGATGGTCCCTACTTTCAGGGTAGACGGTTTCGGATGGGCTTTCGTTTTCAGCATTTTGCTGACGATCGTGACCTTCGTGCTGCGGGGGTTGATCCTGACCCCGCACGGGCATCCCATATGGGCATTCTAAGCGGTGGCAAACAAAGAATTCCTTTTGCCGTACCCTAAAAACACTATTTTTGCGTTGCTGTAATAACGCAGAATAAAATTCAGATGTGGGCACTTTACAAAAAAGAAATCAATAGCTTTCTCACTTCCGTGACCGGATTCGTGGTGGTGGGGATCTTTCTTGTGGTTACCGGCCTGTTTTTGTGGGTATTGCCTTCCGGAATGAATGTCTTCGAGAACGGTTATGCCAATCTGGACGGCTATTTCCTCCTTGCGCCTTACGTATTCCTGTTTTTAGTCCCTGCCGTGAGCATGCGCAGTTTCTCCGAGGAAAAAAAGTCAGGCACCATCGAGCTGCTGTTAACCCGGCCTGTCAGTGATCTGAAGATCATCCTGGCGAAGTATTTTGCCGCTTTTTCGTTGGTGGTGCTTGCGCTGATCCCGACACTGGTGTATTATTTTTCGGTCTACCGGTTGGGCTACCCTGTCGGGGATATCGACAGCGGTGCTTTCTGGGGTTCGTTTATCGGTTTGCTGTTCCTCGTAGCCGTATTCGTGAGCATCGGCATCTTCATTTCATCCCTCACCGACAACCAGATCGTCTCATTCCTGATTACCGTGCTGGTCAGTGCATTTCTCTTCATGGGATTCGAATACCTGTACCCGCTGTTCGGGAACTGGGGTTACTGGGTGGAGATGCTGGGCATCAGCGCACATTACACCTCCATGAGCCGCGGGGTGATCGACACGCGGGATGTGATCTACTTCCTCAGCCTGATCGTTTTCTTTGTTTATCTCACCCATTTTAATCTCTTTCGAAGAAAATGGTAAAGGAAAAAGAACAAAGGTCGCGGCTTCGCATGAAGCATCATCACCAGAAAAACCTGCTCTGGATGATCCTGGTTCTGGCTCTGGCCAACTGGCTTGGTTCCCTTTATTACACCCGTCTGGACCTGACAGCAGATAAACGCTTTACCCTTTCCAACGCCACCAAAAACATCCTGGACCACCTCCATCATGAAGTGAATTTCAAGGTATACCTTGACGGTGATTTTCCTGCCGGATTTAAACGGCTGGAGCGACAAACCCGGGAGATGCTGGAAGAATTCCGGTCAAGAAATCATGAGGTTCACTTTCGTTTTATCAACCCTTCCGGGAGTTCAGATCCCAAAAAACGAAGTGCCCTTTATCAGGAGCTGGTTGGCGAAGGACTGAATCCCACCAACCTTCAGGTGAAAACCAAGGAAGGCCTGCAGCAGCAATATATTTTCCCGGGCGCCATCGTGACTTATCAGGGAAAGCAGGCCGTGGCCGGCCTGCTGGAAAGCCAGGTGGATGTGCCGCCGGAAGAGGTGCTGAACCATTCGGCCGAGAATCTGGAATTTACCCTGGTGAACGTCATCCACAAACTGATGCAGAAAAGGAAACCCAACCTGGCTTTTCTGCAGGGACAGGGGGAACTGAAGGGCAATAAAATTGCAGATATCAAAAACACCCTGGCTTCGGATTACAACCTTTCGGAGGTCATTCCGGGAGATCCCGGCGATAATGACCTGCTGGAAAGAACCCACGATTCCATTTTTCCCAAATACAAGGTCCTGATCGTTGCCAAGCCATCCAGGCCTTTTAACGATACCGTCAAGCTGGCGCTGGATCAGTATGTAATGTATGGCGGAAAGGTGCTGTGGCTCATCGATCCCGTATTGGCAAGCATGGACAGCATCCGCAATTCGGAGCATACGGTTTCCGTGGATCTGCATCTGGGACTTCAGGAATTGCTGTTCGACTACGGAGTGCGGCTCAACAAAAACCTGGTTCTGGATATGAACGCCACTTCCATCGCGGTGAAAACAGGCGAAATGGGGAACCAGCCTCAGATCTCCCTGTTGCCATGGTATTATTACCCCCTGATCACCCCGACTTCAAAAAATCCCATCGTAAAGAACCTCAACAGCATACAAATGCAGTTTGTGAGTACGCTTGACACACTGGGCATCCGGGGGGTGAAAAAAACGATCCTGCTGAAGACCTCGCCCTATGTGGGCATCGAAAGCATCCCGGGCATCATCAGCCTGAACATATTAAAACAAAAACCCGATCCGTACTTTTTCCACGGACCGGCCCAGGCAGTCGCCGTATTGCTGGAAGGCACCTTCCCTTCGGATTTTCAGAACATGCTGGTTCCCTCGTTGAAAAACGGGCGCTTCCCGTTTAAGCGCATGAGCCGACCCACCAGCATGATCGTGATCTCCGACGGCGACGTCATCAAAAATCAGTTGCAGATCCCGGGCGGCGCTCCTTTGCCGCTGGGTTATGACCAGTATTCGGGGATTACCTACGGTAACATACAGCTCATCCTGAATGCCCTTACCTACCTGACCGAAGGGCCTCAACTCCTTTCTTTGCGTTCCCGGGAAGTAAAACTCCGCATGCTCGACAAGACAAAGATCAATCAGGACAGACTTCAATGGCAACTCATCAACGTCCTGGTGCCTTTGCTTTTGCTGACTTTGATGGTCGTGATCTTTTCGATGATCCGGAAAAGGAAGTACGGGAAGAAAAACTCCTGACCTTTGCTCGAATTCACCAGCAACCAAATCCCCATATAAGATTTAAAACGTTAGGCATGTACTCTTACGGGCCTGCTTGCTGATTCTTACTCCACCTCCTCTTTCAGATGATCATACAGATAGAATTGCGATCGGGTTCGGGTTTCACCTTTTAACGGCTTCCTGTACAGATTAACAGGATCGCTGTTGATGTACCGGGCTTTTACGTTGTCTTTCAATTGGGTCTGAAGGATAAACATCAGTTCTTTCTGCAGCTCCGTGTCGTACACCGGACAGGCTACTTCGAAACGATGGTCGAAATTCCGTACCATCCAGTCGGCGGAAGTTATATAATACAGGGGTTTCCCTTCATTGGCAAAGACCAGTGCACGCGAATGTTCCAGATAGCGGTCGATCACGCCGACGATCTCGATATTCTCGCTGTAACCGGGGATTCCCGGAGTCAGCACACAGATCCCCCGGCAGATGATCTTGATCTTCACCCCGGCACGGGAAGCACTCACCAGTTTCTGGATGATCTTTTTATCTACCAGGTTGTTGAGCTTGATGATCGCCCAGGCTTCTTTCTTTTCCTTGGCGGCGCGGATCTCCTTGTTCAACAATTTGATGAGCTGATCGCGCATAAAATACGGTGCCACCAGAAAATGCTTAAAACTCGGCGGAGTATAGGGGGCTTCAAACAGGTGGAACAGCATGTTAACCTCCTTGCCAATCTCCTGGTTGGCGGTAAACAGACTGTCGTCGGCATACACCTTGGCCGTGGACTCATTGAAGTTGCCCGTACTGATGTTGGCATAATAGATGTCTTTCCCGCCTTCGTTACGGCGGATCAGCATCATCTTGGCATGCACTTTATATCCCGGCAGGTTTTTGATGATCTTCACCCCTTCTTCCCGCAGTCGTTCCGACCAGTAGATATTGGCTTTT
The DNA here is from genome assembly GCA_046706345.1 of Candidatus Sulfidibacterium sp. Classification (GTDB taxonomy): domain Bacteria; phylum Bacteroidota; class Bacteroidia; order Bacteroidales; family F082; genus Sulfidibacterium. Next base: position 2,499 of record JBJKPL010000020.1, on the reverse strand, counting down.
TCATCAAAGCGGGCTTGGATCTCCAGAAAGACGGTAACATATTTTCCATTCCGGGCGGCGTTGATCAGCGCATTGATCACATTCGAATCTCTTGCGGCACGGTAAAACGTCATTTTGATGGCCGTCACCTGCGGGTCGATGGAAGCTTCCCGTAGCAGGTCGATCACATAATGAAACGAATGATAGGGATAATGCAGCATGATGTCCCGTTCACGGATGACTTTCAACAGGCTGGGATTGTCTTTCAAAAGCGGATGCTCCAGCGGTTTGAATTCGGGATAAACAAAGTTGTCGCCGCCGATGTTGGGAAAGGACATAAAATCCCTGAAATTATGATAACGGCCTCCGCCACGCAAGGTATCTTCTTCTGAGATCTTGAGTTTTTTCAACAGTTGGTTCAGCAGTTTACCGGGAATATTCTTGTCGAAGACAAAGCGCACCGGCATGCCTTTTTTCCGTTTCTTAATACTTTCACTCATCAACTCGAAAAAGCTTTTGGAAATGTCGCTGTCGATGTCCAGTTCCGCATCCCGCGTCACCTTCACCGTATAGGCCTGGAACTTATCATAACCAAAAGGCTTAAACACATCCCGCAGGCCATAGCGTACCACATCGTCCAGCATCATCACAAAGCGTTTTTCTTTCTGATCGGGCAACAGCAGGTACCGCGACAAGGTGTCGGTGGGAACCATCAGCAAGGCATAATCTTCTTCGGCTTCGCCCTTGGAATCTTTCATCACCACAGCCAGATAAATAAATTTATCGCGCAGCGCCTCAGGACTGGAAAGGTTTTTGATCATGATGGGAAACAACAGGGGCCGAACATACTGATTAAAGTACTGGCTCACGAATTTTCCCTGTTCCGTTGTGATCTCTTTTTCGTTGACAAAAAATATATTGTTTTTCTTGAGTGTCTCTTTGATCTCGAGGAAAGTCGCATTGAATTTCTTTTCCTGGGATTCCACCAGCAGGTTGATCCTTTTCAGGACCCTTCCGGGATGGAAATCGAACTCGCCTTCTTTGTTTCCCATGGCCTCCATCCGGCGCAGGGTGGCCACCCGTACACGGAAAAACTCATCGCGGTTGTTGGAATAAATACCCAAAAATCTCAGACGTTCGATGACCGGGTTGTTTTTGTCCATTGCTTCCTGCAGCACCCGTTCGTTAAAGTGCAGCCACGAAATCTCTCTGTTTATCAGTTGTTTCTTAGTCATAAAATTCAGTTCTTGATGTCCGAATGTTTTGGAATCGTATTTTTCCACATTCCTAACCACAAAATTAACGGAATTCTTTTACCAAAAAAAACGGGGACCCTGTGGTACAATATTATTTTCACGGGATCTTCCGCGAAAATTTTAAGGAAAATTTCCTAGACGGAGACTACCTCTATCGCTTCATTGATGTAAACCAAAATCTTATCAATGTGCTGATACCCCATCCGGGCGAAAACCTCGCCATATCGCGTCACCTGACGGATGTGTTCGGGGCGTTTTTCACCGGTTTTATAATCGATGATGGCCAGATGATCGCCGTTCTGGACCACCCGGTCGGGACGCAGGATCTTTTTGCTTTCGGCATCAAAGATCTCACTTTCGATTTTTATGAAAAGCCCCTCCTGAAAATAAGGGGCCACTTCCTTTCGGGAGAGAAGATGATGCAGCAAGCCTGAAATTTCGTCCTCTTCTTCCGCATCGATAAGGCCCGACAGCCGGTAGCCTTCTACCACCTTACTGATATCCGGCACCACGCGGATTGCCGACAACATCTCATGGATCAGGTTACCGTAGGCACGTGCCGGTCTTTTTCCGAAGGCTTCCCAGAACACGTCTTCCACCGGCGCAACGGCAATGTGCTCGTTCCACGGCGCCGAGGGCACTGGAACCGGTTTTTCCACCGGGATTTTCTCCCCAGCGTCGCGGTGCAGCCCGATGGATTCGAAATCGCCGAATTCATAGTTTTGCTGTTCCTCCTGCCACAGGTTGCTATTTTCCAGAAATGCCCGGACCCAATCGGCAAACTTATCGCCTTTCCCTTCTTTCTGATAACAGACAATCTCCAAGGCATCCACCGCCCGGGTAAAAGCCACATACACCAGATTCAGGAAATCGAGTTCGGTTTTGGCGTTTTCATATTCGTAAACGGGCCCCCTATCGATCAGATCCAGGCTCTTGCTTATTTTTAGCAGGCCCGTACTGAGTTCTTTCACTTCGGGAAAGTTAATTTCCGTCCAGAACTGTCCACGGGTATTGGTATTCCGGTTATTGTACAGGTCCACGAGCACCGTTCCGAATTTCAGGCCTTTGGCTTTGTGGGCGGTCATCACCTGAACGGCGTCGAGCCCCTCGGGCATCACAATGCTCAGGCTGGATTTCTTTTCTTCCCATAACTCGATGAAGGCCTGGATTGAGCCCCGGTACACCTGTCTTTTTTCATAGACAAAATCCAGAAAAAACTGCACAAAAACATCCTCCACATCTTCGCCGGTTAGGGCTTGCACCG
>JBJKPL010000019.1:0-5481 GCA_046706345.1 Candidatus Sulfidibacterium sp. | reverse complement strand
AACGGGGCCAACCTCACCGACGGCATGGATGGCCTGGCGGCGGGAACCTCCGCCATCATCGGGGCTACCCTGGGCATTCTGGCCTGGGTTTCCGGTAACATCATTTTTGCCGATTACCTGAACATCATGTATCTGCCGAATGTCGGTGAACTGTCGGTATATGTCAGTGCCTTTGTTGGTGCTACCGTTGGTTTCATGTGGTTCAATAAATATCCCGCCCAGATCTTTATGGGGGATTCGGGAAGTCTGGCCATCGGCGGCATCATCGCCGTTTTCGCCATCATCATCCGCAAAGAGTTGCTGATTCCGTTGTTGTGCGGCATCTTCCTGGTGGAGAGCCTTTCGGTAATGTTCCAGGTCAGCTATTTCAAATATTCCCGCAGGAAATACGGGGTGGGGCGCCGCATTTTTAAAATGGCGCCGTTGCACCATCACTTTCAGAAACTGGGCTATTCCGAACCCAAGATCGTGGTGCGCTTTTTAATTGTGGGCATTGCCCTGGCAGTTATGACGGTGATTACGCTGAAAGTACGATAAAACGATGAAAACGAATGAATCAAATATACGATATCGTGGTTCTTGGAGCGGGCGAAAGCGGCGTAGGCGCTGCTGTTTTGGCCAAGACCAGAAACCTGCGTGTTTTTGTCTCAGATAAAGGAAAGATACCTGAAAAGTATCGCAACGTTCTTACACATTTTGAGATTGAATTTGAAGAAAACGGACACAGCTTCCCGACCATCCTGTCAGCAGGAGAAGTGGTGAAAAGTCCGGGAATCCCCGATAACATTCCGCTGATAAAGGAATTGCATCAAAAGCAGATCGGGGTGATTTCCGAAATCGAATTTGCCGCCCGGTATACGAATGCCAAAAAGATCTGTATCACCGGAAGCAATGGCAAAACCACCACCACACTGCTGATCTACCATGTTCTGAAAAAAGCAGGATTGAATGTGGGGTTGGCCGGTAATGTGGGCGACAGTTTCGCCCTGCAGGTAGCGCTTCATGATTTTGATTATTACGTGCTGGAGATCAGCAGCTTTCAGCTGGACGGCATGTTCGATTTCAAAGCAGAAGTGGCAGTCTTGCTGAACATTACACCCGACCATCTGGACCGGTACGATTATGATTTTCAAAAATATGTGGATTCGAAATTCCGGATTCTTCAAAATCAAACCGAAAACGACTTTTTCATTTACTGGGCCGAAGACCCGGTAGTCATGCGAGAGATGAAAAAGCGAAAAATTGAAGCTACGGCCGTTCCTTTCGGCTTTCTGCCCGAAGGCAATGGCCCCGGAGCTTATTTAAAAGAAAATAAAATTGTTTTTAAAAACAGTAAAATTAGATTTGTTATGACACTGGAGCAGTTAGCATTACAGGGAAAACACAACCAAAGAAATTCGATGGCCGCCGGCATCGCAGCCCAACTGATTGAGATCAGAAAGGAAACCATCAAACAAAGCCTTTCGGATTTTCAGAACATCTCACACCGGCTGGAGTTTGTGGCAAGTGTTCACGGGATCAGTTTTATCAACGATTCCAAAGCAACCAACATCAATGCTACCTGGTACGCTTTGGAGTATGTCGACAAACCCACCGTATGGATCGTCGGAGGCGTGGATAAGGGGAATGACTACGAAACCCTCAAAATCCTGGTCAAGGAAAAAGTGAAAGCCATCGTATGCCTCGGGCTGGACAATTCCAACATCCACCATGCTTTTGCAGATGTGGTGGATGTGATCGTGGACACGGAATCGGCCAAAGGTGCCGTGGAAGCAGCCTATCATCTGGCAGAAAAAGGCGATATCGTGCTGTTGTCGCCGGCCTGTGCCAGTTTTGATCTTTTTGAAAACTACGAAGACCGCGGCAATCAGTTCAAACAGGCGGTCAACGAACTCTGAGTGTTGAAACCTTAAATTCAATCAGGAAAGGAAAGCGGAATGAATAACTTGATGAGCAGCATAAAAGGGGACAAAGTGATCTGGGCCATTGTCTTTATCCTGACCATTTTATCCTTCCTGGCCGTGTACAGTTCCACGGGCACCCTTGCCTACAAATATCAGGGCGGCGATACGGCCCATTATATGATCCGTCACGGGATCTTCTTGCTGGTGGGCCTGCTGATCATGTATTTTGCCCACCTGGTGCGGTATACCTTCTACTCCCGCATTTTCCAGATCCTGTTTTACATTGCCGTTCCCTTGCTGCTGCTGACGCTGGTTTTCGGGCTGAATCTCAACGATGCCCGTCGCTCCTTGCCTCTGCCGCTGGGCCTGAGTTTCGAGACTTCCGACCTGGCCAAACTGACCCTGGTGGTTTATCTGGCCCGGATGCTGACAAAAAAGTATAAAGACATCAGCGATTTCAACAAAGTGTTGTTGTACCTGATCCTGCCGGTGTTCATCGTCTGCGGCCTGATCCTGCCGGCCAACCTGTCCACCGCCGCGCTGCTGTTTACGACCAGCCTGGTGCTGATCTTCATCGGCAGGGTAAAAATAACTTACATTATCGCCACCGTGGGCATTGCCATCACGGGCGCCGTGATCTTTTTTGCCATCCTGTTCATGATGCCCAGCGGGAAGAACTTCCGCCTGGATACCTGGAAAGCCCGGATCGAGAGTTTTTCCAAAGGGGGAGAGAAAAAGGACAATTATCAGGTCGAGCAATCCAAGATTGCCATCGCCACGGGAGGTATTTTGGGCAAGATGCCCGGAAAGAGCACCCAACGGAATTTTCTGCCACACCCGTATTCCGATTTTATTTTCTCCATCATCGTGGAGGAATACGGTCTGGTGGGCGGCACCATCGTTGTGCTGTTGTATTTGATCTTGCTGTTCCGAGCCGTCAGGATTGTCACCAAAGTGCCCCGCAACTTCGGGGTCTTTCTGGCCATCGGCCTGAGCTTCAGTCTGGTGTTCCAGGCGTTGATCAATATGGCTGTGGCCGTTCATTTGTTGCCGGTTACCGGACAACCTTTGCCCATGGTCAGCATGGGCGGCACGTCGGTGTTGTTTACCAGTTTGTCGCTTGGGATTCTGCTCAGTGTGAGCCGCGATGTGGAAGAAAGTAATGAAAACGAACTCATGGAACTACAGAATGAAAACGTCTGAAACCTATAAGATCCTGATCAGCGGAGGAGGCACGGGAGGCCACATCTTCCCGGCCATCGCCATCGCCAATGGCCTGAAAAACAGGTTAAAACAAGTGGAGATCCTGTTTGTGGGCGCCAAAGGCCGGATGGAAATGGAAAAAGTGCCCCTGGCCGGATTCCCCATCCAGGGTTTGTGGATCAGTGGTTTCCAGCGTCGGCTGACGCTGAAAAATCTGTGGGTGCCGCTGAAACTGGCGGACAGTTTGCTGAAAGCACGCCGGATCGTTTCGACCTTTGCTCCCGATGCGGCGGTGGGTACCGGTGGATATGCCAGTGCCCCGCTGTTAAAAGCTGCAGCAGGAAAGAAAGTGCCCACGCTCATTCTGGAGCAAAACTCCTATCCCGGCGTGACGAACCGGTTGCTGGGAAAATCGGTGAATAAAATTTGCACGGCATACGAAGGGATGGAGAAATATTTCCCGGCCGAAAAGATTGTGTTGACGGGAAGCCCCATCCGGCAGAATATTGTCAGGATGGAAGAGGATCCCGGCGAAGCCCGCAAATTCTTCGATCTGGAAAAGGACCGTCCGACGCTGCTGATCATCGGCGGAAGCCAGGGAGCCAGAAATATGAACCTGGCTATCGGTGAGCAGATTGATCAATTGCTGGCCCTGGGCATTCAGATGATCTGGCAAACGGGGAAGATCTCCCTGCCCATGGCGGAAAAGGCCGTGGTGGGCAGTAAGTTCCGGAAGAGAGTGAAGGTGGTGGATTTCATCCATGAAATGAGCAAAGCCTATGCGGCAGCGGATATGCTAATCTCGCGGGCCGGTGCCATTTCCATTGCGGAGATCGTGCAGGTAAACAAACCTGCCATCTTTGTGCCGCTGCCATCGGCAGCCGAAGATCACCAGACACACAATGCCATGGCGCTTGTGGAAAAAAACGCCGCCCTGATCGTGGCGGAAAAGGATCTGAAACACGATCTTTCCAGTGCCGTTCAGTTGTTGGTGAGAAATCCGGAAAAAAGGCAAGAAATAAAAACCAATCTTCATCAGTTTGAGCATGGGAATGCAACCGAAAGGATCGTGGAGGAAGTATTGAAATTGATAGAACAGAAACGAGGTCATGAATAAACCGGGAGCCATATATTATTTTTTGGGCATCGGCGGCATCGGGATGAGCGCCCTGGCGCGGTATTTCCAAAAACAGGGCTGCGAGATCTACGGTTATGACCTTACGGAAACTTCCCTGACCCGTCAGCTGGAAGCCGAAGGAATGCATATTCATTATTCCGATGATATCGCCCAGATTCCGGCGTACGTCGACAAAGTGATCTACACGCCGGCCATTCCTGAAGAACATGCCGAACGACGCTATTTCAAAGAAAGGGGCATTGCATTGTGTAAACGCGCCGAAGTGTTGGGAGAGATCAGCCGGGAATTGTTCACCATTGCAGTGGCCGGGACCCACGGCAAAACCAGCATCACCGCCTTGATCGCTCATATATTGCATACGGCCGGGTTGCCGATGGTGGCCTTTATCGGGGGGATCAGTAAAAATCTTCATTCCAATATTTTTATTTCCGACAGACCCGAATATCTGGTGGTGGAAGCCGACGAGTTCGACCGCTCGCTGTTGAAACTGGAGCCAAACCTGGCCGTCGTCACTTCCATGGACGCCGATCATCTGGATATTTATCAACGGCTGGAGGAAGTTCATCGGACTTTCCTGTTGTTTGCACGACAATTGAGGGAAGACGGCAAGCTGGTGGCCCATGAAAAGCTGACGAGTTTCGAAAACGAATTTCCCGACCGGATCACCTACGGTTTGTCCGGGGAATCGGAAGTTTTTGCCAGAGAGATCAAGATTGTGGAAGGCAAATTCCACTTTGATGTCTGGGAACGTGAGCGGTTTTTGATGCATGTCAGGATGAACATTCCCGGTTTGCATTATGTGGAAAATGCCCTGGCTGCCACAGCCATTGCGCTGCAGCTGGAGCTGGATCCTGCGACGATCCAACAGGCGCTGGAAAGTTTTCAGGGAGTGGAACGCAGATTTGATTACCGGATTCAGAACTCCGATCTGGTTTATATCGACGATTACGGGCACCATCCGGTGGAGATCCGGGCAACGATCGATGCCGCCAGGAGTTTGTATCCCGACAAGGAGATCAGCGTGGTTTTCCAGCCGCATTTATACAGCCGGACGCGGGACTTTGCGGAAGAATTTGCTCAGGCACTGGGCACGGCAGACCGGATTTTTTTGCTGGATATCTATCCGGCCCGGGAACGCCCCATTCCGGAGGTGACCTCAAAAATTATTTTCGACCGGATCCCCCTGCAGGAGAAATACTGGATGGAAAAAAAGGCGTTTCTGAAACGGCTGGAGAC
>JBJKPL010000018.1:0-6155 GCA_046706345.1 Candidatus Sulfidibacterium sp. | reverse complement strand
GAAATACCCTTTGGTCTTGCGTCCGTAACCCCTCGAAAGGATGGCAATGTTTTTCTCCTGCCTTAACAGGAGCCGCACCAGATATTCGGTATGCGGTGTTTTGCCGCTGCCGCCCAGGCTTAGGTTTCCCACGCTGATGACGGGCATATCATAGGACTTCTGGGGCAGGATCCCGGCGTTAAACAGAAAATGCCGGAATCGGATCCCAAAACCCAACAGCCAACTGAACGGAAGCAGTAACAATCGCCACATTTTAAATTCGAGTATCGGTGGAACCTTTTTGAGTTATTATTGTGTAATTTTATGAAAATTTTTCCAAAAGTAAGGGATTCATCCTTATTCTCATGAAAAAAACAAGGTTACGCTTCTATGAATTTAAAAGAAATTACTGATTTTCTGGAACAAAAAGCCCCGTTGGGTCTGCAGGAATCTTATGACAATTCCGGTTTGCTGATCGGATCGCAAACGCAGCAGGTAAAAAAAGCGCTCATAGCACTGGATGTGACCCATGAAGTGATGGACGAAGCCATCCAAAACGGCTGCGACCTCCTCATTTCGCATCATCCCCTGATATTTAAGGGGCTGAAAAGACTCAACGGAAACAATCTGGTAGAGGAACTGGTCCTAAAAGCGGTGAAAAACGACCTGGCCGTTTATGCCATTCATACCAACCTTGACAATGTTTCCGGGGGTGTCAACGGGGCGCTGGCCCAGGAGATCGGTTTACAAAACACACGGGTGCTTTCGTCCAAAACCGGGCAGCTGAACAAGCTGGTGGTTTTCTGTCCCCAGGGTCATGCCGAAGCAGTCAGGAACAGCATGCTGGAAGCAGGAGCCGGGCATATTGGCAATTACAGTCACTGCAGTTTCAACGCGGAAGGCCAGGGAAGCTTTCAGGCCGGCGAAGGCGCCCATCCTTTTGTGGGTGAGAAGGACAAGCTTCACTTTGAGGAGGAAGTACGTATTGAAACCATCGTGCCGGCCTGGCGGATCTCCGGCGTCCTGCAGGCGATGTTGAAGGTCCACCCTTATGAAGAAGTTGCCTATGATCTTTATCCCCTTCAAAACACCAGCAACCGCATCGGTTCCGGCCTGATCGGGACCCTGGACACGGAAACGGATGTGGAAGACTTTCTGAGATCATTGAAAATCAAACTCAAAGCGTCCGGACTGCGGCACGGGCCGTTCCACAACGGCAGAAAAGTGAAAACCGTGGCCCTGTGCGGCGGAAGCGGCAGTTTTTTGATGGAAGATGCGTTCCGTCAGGGTGCTGATTTATTTGTTACGGCCGATCTAAAATATCATGATTTTTTCCTTTATCAGGGAAAAATGACCCTGGTAGATGCCGGACATTATGAAACTGAGCAATTTACGAAAGCATTATTATTTGACCTATTAACAAAAAAATTTCCTAATTTTGCACTCCAAATTTCAAGTATGAATACGAATCCCGTCTCTTTTATGTAGTTCTGTAACTTAATTAATTATGGCAAAGGAAAATAACACTCAGGTTGAAAACGAAGTTAGCGTAGAAAAAAAGCTGATCTCATTGTATAATCTCCAGCAAATAGATTCACAAATTGACAAAATAAAGATCATCAGAGGGGAATTACCCCTTGAGGTTGAGGACCTTGAAGATGATTTGGAAGGATTGGCCACCCGTATTTCAAACCTGCAGGAAGAAAAAAGCCGTTTCGAGCATTTTGTGGTCGAAAAGGAAAGCGCCATCAAAGAAAGCAAATCCCTGATCAAGAAATACGAAGAGCAGCAGATGAATGTTCGCAACAACCGCGAATACGATTCTCTGAGCAAAGAAGTTGAATTCCAGAACCTTGAAATTCAGCTGGCTGAAAAGAAAATGAAGGAAGCCCGGATCCAGATCGAAAATCTGATCGCCGAAATTGAAGATACACAGGAAAAGATGTCCCTCCGGGAGCAGGACCTCGAGGCCAAGAAAGCCGAATTGAGCGGCATTGTTTCCGAAACCGAAAAGGAAGAGAAGGAACTGATCCGCCTGTCCAAGGATAACGAACATTATATCGAAGACCGTCTGTTGTCGGCATACAAAAGGATCCGGAAGAACTTCCGGAACGGCCTGGCGGTGGTGCAGATCGAACGGGATGCCTGTGGGGGCTGCTTCAATAAGATCCCGCCGCAGCATCAGATGGACATCAAACTGCACAAAAAGATCATCGTGTGCGAATATTGCGGACGGATCCTTGTGGATGACGATATCGTCAACCGTACCAAAGCCGAATAGATCCGGCTTCTTCCGATCAAAAATATCCGAGTTGTCCGGCGATCGTCCGGGCAACTTTTTTTTGTGCCTGTTCCAGGCCAAAGACCCTCGGTTCCCGGATCCCGAATTCCTGTATCAGGTCGTGGAGCATTTCGCTTCTGACGGTGATCAGGACCGGTTGGCAGTTGTCCAACAGAGACTTCAAAGCCGGATACCATACCAGATGGTTTAACTCAAATTTCCCTACCTCGTCCAGTACGGACAGGCATTTGGGGTCCCGGTTTTCGGTTTGCAGCAGGGCTTCGCCCCAGCGGATGGCAGCCGGATCAAAATAAAACCGTCCTGCTTTCGAATAGCCCGTTCGTGGTTCATCGGTGCATAGCAACCGGCTTTCGGGGTGGTTGATATCAACCACATCAAATTGCACCCGCAGATCGTTTTTCCAGTGCCCTTCGGCATAAAAACCCGCCATCCGAACCCCCAGGCCTTTCAGCTCGTTCAGGACAGATTTCAGGAAAGTCGTCTTTCCACGGCCCTGCCCTGCTGAAATGATAAAAACCTTTGAATTTTCCATCAGTACAAAGCTAAGAAAGTAGTGCGGAAACCAACGTGAAAACCGACCGAAATCCGCTGTTTCTGAAAAAAATGGGCTTACTTTGCAGCATGAATTATCCCTCGAATCGTTTATCGGATTTAAAGGCCATTTTCCGCAGCCGGCTCGAGCCGCTTTATTCATCCGCGGAAGCCGAAAACCTGGTCAATTTAATGATCGGACATTTCCTGGGGCTGACCCGGATTCAACAGGCGTTACAGCCTGACTTCCGGCTTTCCGAATCGGAGCTACTGAAGTTTCATTTTGCCCTGAAGCGGTTGTTGAAGTCTGAGCCGATCCAATACGTTTTGGGGGAAGTTTTTTTTCAGGGCTTGCGCTTCGAGGTCCGTCCCGGCGTACTGATCCCCCGTCCGGAAACGGAAGAGTTGGTGGAGCTTATTCTCCGTAAAGGATTTAAAAAGAAACGGATCCTGGACATCGGAACGGGGAGCGGATGCATTGCCGTCGCTTTGAAAAGCCAACTTCCCGACTGTGATGTCACCGGGCTGGATGTTTCGGAAGAGGCGCTGACAACGGCAAGAAAGAATGCCATGATCCACCAAAGTGCGGTGGACTTCATCCATGCAGACATCTCCGATCCCACACAAACCGGGACACTGGGCATTTTCGATGTGGTAGTCAGCAACCCCCCTTATGTCACGCAAGAGGACAAGGCGCAGATGAGCCGAAACGTGCTGGACTGGGAGCCGTCCACCGCGCTGTTTGCGCCTCAGGGTGATCCCCTTTACTTTTACAGGAAAATACTCGAATTCTGCCAGGTACACCTGGCAGAAAACGGGTATTTGTTTCTTGAGATCCATGAAGCTTACGGCGAGGATTTGATGGCTCTGGTCCGGAGTCATTCCCTGAAACAGGTGGTCCTACACAAAGATTTCAGAGGAAAGGACCGTTTTCTTTTCGCCGTCAGGTAGCAAATCTATTTTCCGAAGAACGAGGCTCGCGTGGGTTATTGATTTTTAAAGTTAATAAAGTCACGCTCTGATTTGAACAGGTTTCCGGTCTGCAACAGCAGGTTTTTGGTTTCACTGAGCATATTCAGATACAAGATACTGTTCCGTGTCCCAACCAAACCGCCTTTGATACGACGGATCTGCGCTTTACGGCAATCTTCCAGAAAATCCATGGCCTCTTTTTGCAATTTCTGCACTTTAGGCTGGCCTGAAAAATCATCATTCACAAAACCTTCCATGACCATTTTCAGTAACCGTTCCACATAACCGGCCAGTTCGTCCAGCTCTTCCTTCTGCTCCGCTTTCAGGGGTTTATGGTTGTTGTCCACATGGGTCAGGGCCGGATTATTGACAAAGGCCAGGCTATGGATCATCTCGCGCATATAGTCGAGGACCTCGACCAGATAATAGGAAGTATCCACCGATTCTTCCCGGAGCCGCTCAATGATGATGTTGATGTGATTTTTCAGATACTTGGTGCGGGCAGCCATCTCATCGATGACCTTTTTAGATTTCTTGAGTTCTTTGATATCTTCTTTTTCCAGGCCGTCAAGGGTATGATGAAACTCGCGGTTGATCTTTTTGAGGTTGCTGATCAACGTGGATTTGGTCCGCTCCACCAGGTTCTCATCGGTAATTCCGTAAACCCCTTCGCCATCTTTCTCTGCCTCGATAAGCTTTTTACCATGGGCTCTGTGAGAGCGATACACCAGGAAGGCAATCAGTACCAGGAAGAAGAAGATCGTCACATTTCCACCGTAATAGTAAGCATAAACCAAAATAAAAGAAATCGTGAATGCGGTAAATGCAGTGAGGAACCATACGCCGATCACAGAAAACACACCGGAGATCCGGTAAACGGCACTTTCTCTGTCCCAGGCCTTATCGGCGAGGGAAGTACCCATGGCCACCATAAAGGTCACATAAGTAGTGGACAAGGGAAGTGTCAACGAGGTTCCCAGGGCGATCAGCAAGCTGGAGATCACCAGGATCACCGAAGCACGGATCAGGTCGAAAGCCGGGGCATCCTTGGGTTTAACCGTCACATCCGTGAAAGGTTCAAACTGCCGGTTGATCGCGGCAGCCAGACGGGCCGGCAGGATCTTATTCACCCCTTTGGAAAAATTAATGGAAGACCGCACGATGGCTTTGGAAAGCGCATTGGCTTTAAAGCGTTCGTCTCCCTCATCCTGACGGCTCAGGTCGACGGAAGTCTTGATCACGGTCCGGGCTTTTTTGGATATGGCCAGCGTTAACACCATCACCACACCTGCCAGCAGAAGAAAAGTGGTCGGGGTGGCTACCTTGCCTCCCAGCGCCATCATGGGCAGCGTATGGGCATTGGCCCCGACGGTATGCGCATAGACCTGATAGGCATTGTATCCTGCGATCGGGACACCGATAAAGTTCACCAGGTCGTTGCCGGCAAAAGCCAGGGCCAGGGAAAACGTTCCCACCAGCACAATGGTTTTTAAAATATTGAACTTGAACAGCCAGTTGAGCGACTGCAGCAAAATGGTCCAGGCAAAGAAGCTGTAAAGCATGATCAGGCCTGTGTTGTTGTGCATCCAATCTTTCGAGGTTTGCGACAGGAAGCTTACGCCGTTGGCGCCTTTGATGACGATGAAATAGGTAATGGCCGTAAAGGCTACCCCACCCCACAAACCGCCGAACCATTTCATCCTTTTCTTGTAATTAAAGGAGAAAATCATCCGGACGATATACTGAATCACGGCTCCTACCACAAAAGCCACCGCAACGGAAAACAGGATTCCCGAAATGATGGCCAGGGCTTTACCCGAGTTAATGAAATCACCCAGGTTCAGCTGCTGATTGAGGCTGTTGATAAAATGGTTTTCGAAAAGATATTGCTTGAAGGAAGCCATCGCCTGGGGAGAAGCCGAAAGCTTGATGGATGCCATGGCCACGGCCGATCCCAGCAATTCAAACACGATGGAAACCGTGGTGGATGTAGGCAGGCCAAAGGTATTGAAGGTATCCAGCATGATGATATCCGTGGTCATCACCGCCAGGAAGATGATCATGATCTCCGAGAAATAGAACATCTGGGGGTGAAAAATTCCCTTGCGGGCGACTTCCATCATACCGCTGGAAAAAGTGGCTCCGACCAAAACACCCAGAGCCGCCATGATAATGATCACCCGGAAGGATGCGACTTTCGAACCAACGGCAGAATTTAAAAAGTTGACAGCATCGTTACTGACACCAACGATCAAATCTGAAATGGCAAGAAGAAACAGTACGATGACAAGAATCAGGTAAATCTTTTCCATAAAGTAAATTTGATCGCAAATTTAAAAGAAATGAGGGCAATCTTCCCACTGAATAATTT
>JBJKPL010000017.1:0-9262 GCA_046706345.1 Candidatus Sulfidibacterium sp. | reverse complement strand
TGCTAACGGAGATTTAACATTGGTGGTCCCGATCCACAGCGGCTTTTCAAAAAGCAGCAGATCGTTGTATGTCATCGATTTAAAAAAAAGAACTTATATCACATCTCGCAAAGCAGCCTCTGAAATCCAATCAGAAATTAATTTTATAGATTTGGGAGGAAAATGCAGTGATGACATTACTGGTGTGCTTAATGCACCAGGAAATTTTTCTGTAAACTACCCCCTATCAGATCAATTTTTATGGTTTCTTGTCTATGATTCAACACTGGGATATCTGTTCCCTCCGGTCATACTGGGGCATTCACCAGGAGCTGTTCACGTTTATCCATTCAAAATAAAATCAGCAAATCTGCTTGCCGTTTTCACCCAAGCAAATTTGTTGACAGACAGTACTTTTATCGGAATATCCAACGCGAAAGGGCATTTCATAAGTTATCGGAAGCTGCCATTCAACAAAGAGGGAAGCGGTTACTTTCTGAAAGTTTTTCCACCGGGGCATGAATTTCGATTTGCTTTATACCATGCTGATAATGGACTTGTTGAGTATCTGAATCAAGATCTAAAAACGCTCAAAACCTACAAGTCAGTCCCCTTTACAGGACGTTTTTATTCCTTTGATCTGGATGGAGATGGTCATAAAGAAGAAATATATTTTGGAAAAGACCCTGACCACTTGATCGTTGCGCGTAATGATTTTACCCATCCTGTCATCATAAAAATAGCAGGGTCTTATGAGGACGCCTACTTCTCTAAAAGATTGGAACACGGCAAAACCGTTGCACTTTGTTTAAGTCTCCCGGACAGATATTATGAATTCAAGTATGCCAGAAATCCCTTGTTTACTTTTAGGATTCTAATATACACTGGGATCTTTGTATTGATCTTTTTCTTCGTCAACCTGATCGGTTATTATTATCAAAACCTTCTAAAGATCAGATACAGTGCCGAAAAGCGGATCCGGGAAAATCAAGTGCGGGCCATTGAAATGCAGCTGAATCCGCACTTCATCCTGAACACGCTGAATTCCATCGGTGCACTTTATGAGAAAAAAGAAACACAGACCGCACGAATATACATGGGCAAATACAGCAAGCTGCTGCGCCATACCCTGCTGAGCACCGGCCGGATCGCCATCAGCCTGGAGGAAGAGCTGGATTTTGTAGAAAACTACCTGGATCTGGAACAGTTCCGCCACGATCATCTCTTCACCTATAAGATGGATCTGGCCCTGGATGGAAGCCGCATCCAGGTCCCCCGGCTCCTGGTGCATACTTTTGCGGAAAACGCCATCAAACACGGGCTCTATCCCATCCTGGGCAAGCGGCCGGCAGCACTTGGAATCCGCGGTTACGAAAAAGACGCTTATCATGTCCTTGAGATTTCCGACAACGGCGTCGGAAAAACGGCTGCCCGCTTGCAACCGGATATTTCTACCGGGAAAGGGCTCGAAATCCTTCAGGAGACCCTGGCGCTCTATCGCACGGTCTACCATCAGAAGATCACCTATTTTACCTCCGAACTGGATCCCGGAAAGGAGTTTCCGGGGACCAAAGTAACGCTGCTCATCGGGAAATATCCCCTGAAGAAAAAAAGAAAACCTAAAAACCAATAAATTTGAACTTATGAAAACCACCACCTGTCTGTTGGTCGATGATGACCCGCTCGCACTGGAAAGAATGGAATCCCTGCTGGAGCTCACAGGAAGGACGACCGTCCTCCAAAAAATCAGTAACCCCGAAGAGGCCGTGCGGGAGATCCGAAAGACCGAACCGGACCTCGTTTTCCTGGATGTGGAAATGCCTGGTATGTCCGGTTTTGAAGTGGTGCAGCTGGTCCGTCTGCATAACTGCTTCCCGACGTTTATTTTCGTGACCGGTTACGACCAATACGCCATCAAAGCCATCAAAGCCGAAGCTTTTGATTATCTTTTAAAACCGGTGGACCTGGATGAACTGAATGAATGCCTGACGCGCTACATTGAAAACCGGCGCCCTGATTATTTCCGGCGTTTCGACCGCCTGTCGGACCGGGAAAAAGAGATCCAGCGCCTGGTGGCCGAAGGCAAAACCAGCACCGAGATTGCCAACATCCTTTACATCAGTAAAAACACCGCAGACACCCACCGGCGAAACATCCGCAAGAAATTGAAAGGCAATTCCTAGTTTGCCCGCATTCCAGATCCCCGGACAGCAAAAAATACTCATTAATGAGTAGAAGAAATACCAACTTCGGGATTTTGCGGTTCGTCCCTTTCCCTCTAAATTGCCTCCGAAAATTAAGGGAATTAAAGGCAATCAAACTTCATGGAATTCAAGACACGGAAACCGCGGGTGACGCATGCCGAGCTGAACAACGGTCAACTTATCCTTACATTGGACTGGTTTGGGATTGAAACCACCCAATCCGTCATAACCCGGACAACAGAAGGATTTGTCTATGAAAACGTAGGCCTGATGAAAAGAATCCTTTCCAGCCCCGAAGAGATCCTGAAAGAGTTTGACGCTCCCAATTCCCTCAATGACCTGATGGAAAGGCTGCCGCTAATTGAAGCTGAACAAGGCTCCTGATCCCAACAAATGTTCTCAGAAAGAAATCCATTAAAAAACCAGCGGGAAGGATTCTCTTTCCCGCTGGTTCCAAGTTTTTCACAATACTATTTCTATTCAAACACCACGATCCTGCTCCAAACATGTTTGTTCGTGATCAGGCGCATCACATAAGGTCCATTGTACGTTAACGGGAAGCTGTAGGACAGCTTGTTCTGGCCGTTGGAAAGGGCCACCGTGCGGGAAAAGACGGTCCGGCCGGTCATATCAACCAACTGCAATCTACCGGTGTTTTCGCCTTGCGCAATAAAACAGGAAACGTTGACATTTCCGTGTTGTACCGGATTGGGATAAACCATCAAACCCGAAACCGGATTTTCGTCGAAGTTTTTCACCGCCGTCACCCCACCGCTGGCAAGATACAGCGGCATGAAGTTCTGATAGTATAAATTGGCAATGGTCGCATCGTGGATCACCAGTGAATTCTCATCATTGTCCGCGTCGGCAGAAGCGCTCCAGTTATGGGAGCCGGTCCAAACCAACGGATCGGAGGACTGGTCACCCTCGTCGACGATCATGTACTTGTTGTGCATAATCCCGTCCTGGTTATAGAACACAAAATGGCTTCCCAAAGCGGCTGAGATCCTTGTATTTACGCTGGCATAGGTACTGGAATTCTGACTCTGGTCGGTCAGAACGTCCACACCAACCCCGTTCATATGAACTGTATCGATGGCGGCAGCCATTTCATCCCGTGTGATCAGCATGGAGGCGATCTCCAGATCGTGGTCAGAAGTATTGATATGCCTCACAATCTGATTGTTCACGCCATCCGTAGGGCTGAAATAACATTCCACCCGTTTTCCATTGATCAAAAATTCATGCGGTGTGTTATCCTTTTTCTCCGGGCCGAATTTGGCGTTGGCGGCATCTGGTGTGGCGCCCGTAGATCCCCACATTTCTTCAAATTCTATCTGATAGGTTTTGGCCAGACTCTGATCCTGGATGATGATCACGTTGTTGGCATCCTGATCTACCTGTTCCTCTGTAAAGTTCATTGAACCGGTCCACACCATGGGATCGTCCGGACTGGTGGACTGCGCATCGAAGATCACAAATTTGTTGTGCATGATCCCGTCCAGGCTCGTGGGTCGTTTCAGGAAATGGACGTTGGTTCCAGAAAAAGCACCAAATCCCGCATTGGTGGTGGTACCGTCGCCGATGACCCGGACGTGAACGCCCCGGTTGGCGGCATCGATCAGTGCCTGGCTGATGTTGCTCAATCCGTAGTTGTTCAGGTTATAAATGGCCATATCAATGCTGTATTTGGCCCGGTTGATGTAATGGATCAGCGTATCGTCCAGTCCGTTTTGCACGTAAATGGCATCCTGACCGGTAGCATAGGTCGTATTGACCGGCGTATTAAAATAAACTTTGATGCTGTCGGTTGAATTCGAGACGGTGGCAAAAGGCGTGATGGAAGACTTGGCCGTATCGGAACCATTGACCGAAAATGCCTGGACCCAGGTGATACTACCGGCATCCAGACCGGACAGAGAAACGGAATGATCCGTCACCTGACCGGTAACTGTTTGCAGATGAGAAGTGACCGTGGCGGCTGAGGAACCATAATACAATCCGGTGGTTCCGGCCACGTTGGTACTCCAACTAAAGTCCATACTGGACTTGTCAAACCGGGTATTGTCCAGCGGTTTGGTAAAATAAATGGAACTTTCTTTTATAATATCATTCAGGTCTCTCGGCAAGAGCTGATAACCTGCATTGGGATCGGTGTAATCAAACTGGGAACAAATGGCCGTAAGGGTAACCGGGACGCTTGGAACCGTTGTCCCGACCATATCCTGGGAAGCATTATTGATATAGGCTTCACCCGTCTGTCCGTTGGAAGTAAAAGAGTACGAAGTCTTTCCTGCAAAAGTCTTGCCTCCATCATCGAAGACAGCCCCTTTGATCTGTACCAGTTGACCTTCATAAGTCTCTGAGATCTGACTTGGAGTGATCACAACGGGATCGGGTAAAGAATTTCCTGAAGACAAAACGGTAAAACTCGTAACCGGATTGATCTCAATAAGCTGATTATAATCGGTCACCGTCCCGGTAAGGATCACCGAATCGCCCCGGTTCACGTTGGCCAGATTCGAACCGTAAGCCGCAATTCCGCCGGTGTTATCCTGCATATAGCGGACGCTACCAAATTCGCTGCCATTGGTGACAATGGCTTTAATGGTCACAGTCTGGCCAACGTCGGCGCGGGCATCCGCCACAGAAATGAAGTTTGTATTGGCGGAAGTGGTGGCTGCCTGAGCCGTAGGCACCGTTCCATCGGTTTTATAATTGATAGTGGAACCTGAGTTCGTGTAAGCCCAGATCTTGAAATAATAGGTTGTTCCGGGTTGCAGACCGTTAAATGTATAAGTCTGTGCTCCATGGGATACATTCACCTGCCCCGATCCGTCGGAAAGATCCGAATCGTCTGCCTGTGCGGTGCCGTCCACGGGAGTGGTAAATGATTCCGAAGTGCTTGCCTGGACCAGAAAACCGTCGGCGGCCACTGCGCCGTCGTTGTCACTCCAGGTGACCGGAATGGTGGTGGATGTCGGAGTACCTGCCGTAAACGAAACGGCCTGGTTGGTCGGCTCGTCTTTTACGGTTGAAGCATCTGCCGTCACTCCGGCAGAATACGCGGTGCTACCATCCACGGACCAGGCTTTGTAATAATAATGCGCCCCCGGTGTCAGGCCGGTATGGTTAAAACTGGTAGCGCTTCCGTTGTAGATCACAGTGCCGCCACCTGTCAGGGCGTCGCTGGCAGCATATGAAGTGCCGTCGGCAGGTGTACCGAACGTTCCATCCGAGCTATAAGCCCCCAAAACGTTGTCGTTGGTGGTGTTCCGCGTCCACGCCAGATCGCTATCTGTCTTTGACGATGCGGTGGCCGTAAATCCGGAGGGATCGTCAGGACCCGAAGCGGAAGGCCAGGTTTCGAAATCCCCGTTATCCAGGGTTTGTGCCGTTCCGGTAGGAGATTCAAAGGTTACATCGTCGATATACTGTGTCTCCGGGGCAGCAAATCCCGTCTGGTCATAAAACCGAAGCCGGACTTTGACGTCGGTAGCGCCATCGGGAACGGTTCCGGAATAGGTAAATTCTGTCCAGGAGGTAGCGCCCGCATCGGTATAATCGACATAAGAGATCGCAGCACCGGTCCAGTCCAGGGCAAGCCGGGCTTTGACATGAGCGCTGGTCTGGTACCAGAATTTAACGGTAAAACTTTCTCCTGCAGTAACAGGAATAGCGGTTTGATTCTGGAAATCGCAGTTGCCCTGCGTTCCTGAATTTACTTCAATACGAACGGAATAGTTTCCACCATGAACCGTGGAAGATTCCTGGTACGTGCTGATATCGGTGTCTCCGGTCCAGTTGTCCGGCAGGGTCTGCCCCTGGACCATACCGGATGCCATCCAAAGCGTAAGTACCGCAAAAAGTGAGATGAAACGTAAATTTTTTTTCATAGGTTAATGGTTTTGAGTTCTAAATGTTGTTGCTCAGATCCTTTCCCAGGAAGCAGCGATGTTAAATTCTTCATCGAGGTCCCCAAACAGGCATACCATGGCAATCATAACAATCTCGGGATCGGTATTCGATTTCCGTTTTTCCTGCCGGTTAACGGTTCTCCAAAACAGAAATTCTCCGCCCTGACTCCAGGCCGGTTCAGGAACCGGAGGAATTTACCGGGCGAGGGAAAGAAGAATACCGGAAATAGTAAGAGAGCGTAATGATCAATCCATTGATTTTCCTTTAATGAATACTGATTTGTCACAAAAGTAATAACAAATCCCGAACGAAGCCGGGGTTAACAATTTATTAATCACAGATCTTTTCGTCTTTCCTGAAAAAAGAAAGGTCTCATGTTTTTTCGTTATTTACCAATAAAATTTTCCCGAAAAGGAGAATTCACAGGATATTTTTCCAGACACCGGCCCCATATTTTATGGGCAGGAATCATATTGTTAAAAATCTAACAATTTAGAATAAAAACACCCGGTTTTTTTCAGGGCTTTTCCTAATTTTGCAGCGCTAATCAGAACGGAACACCATGGATAAGAAACAAAAGAAAGTAGCCATCATCGGCGGAGGCATTTCAGGCCTTGTTACGGCTTTTAACCTGAAAAAAGAGCAAATTCCCTTTACCATTTTTGAAAGTACCGACCATATCGGCGGTGTGATCGGATCGCACCGCGAAAACGGGTTTTTATATGAAACCGGCCCCAACAGCGGCACCATATCTCAACCGGAAGTCATGGATCTTTTTGAAGATCTGAAAGATGAGTGCACGCTGGAGATCGCCAATGAGGCCTCCAGCAAGCGTCTGATCTGGAAAGGCGGCCGCTGGCATGCCATGCCTTCGGGACTGGGCAGCGGCATCAGCACCCCACTCTTTTCGCTGAAAGATAAATTCAGGATCCTGGGTGAACCTTTCCGCAAACCGGGGACTGATCCCAACGAAAGCCTGGCCGATCTGGTGAAAAGAAGAATGGGCCAAAGTTTTCTGGATTATGCCATCGACCCGTTCATTTTGGGGATCTATGCCGGCGACCCACAGTATATCGTTCCCAAATACGCCTTGCCCAAGCTATACAACCTCGAACAAACTTACGGCAGTTTTATCGGCGGTGCCATCAAGAAGCGTAAGGAGCCGAAAGACGAAAATCAGAAAAAAGCCACCGGAAAGATTTTTTCCGTGGAAGGCGGGCTGGAGGAACTGGTGAAAGCCCTGGCGAGAAAACTGGGACAGGAAAACATTAAAACAAGTTGCAAAAACCTGGAGGTCAAACCCATTGAAAACGGGTATGAGATCCAGGGTCCCGGCATCCACGATACCTTTACCCATGTGGTCAGCACGATCAATTCGGCTGAGGTTGAGAAGGTCTTTTCGTTTTTGGGAAAAGATACTTTGTCGCCCATCAGCTGTCTGAAATACGCCCGTGTGACGGAAGTGGCCGTTGGTTTCAAAAAATGGAACGGCATGCCGCTGGACGCTTTCGGCGGGTTGATCCCCTTCAAAGAAAACCGGAACCTGCTGGGCGCCCTGTTCATGTCGACACTTTTTAAAGGCCGGGCACCGGAAGGCGGCGCACTGATCACCACCTTTGTGGGCGGTATGCGCAAACCCGAACTGGCCGACCTGCAGGGCGCAGACCTGGAGCACATGATCGCCGATGAGATGAAGATCATCATGGGCCTCAAAGAGTTCAAACCCGACTTGCTGAGAACCAAAAGTTACACCCATGCCATCGCGCAATACGGTGCCGACTCGGCTGGAAGAATTCAGGCGATCGAAGCCATCGAAAAGAAATATCCCGGACTTTACCTGGCCGGCAGTATGATCGGCGGCATCGGCATGGCCGACCGCATCAGGCAAGGACGTACGGTTACCGAACAGATCGTTCGGTCCTAAGTGAACTAAAGTTCAAAAAGTGACTCTAGTGCACAAAAGTTAGGACAACAGGATTTATGATGGAACGACCTTTTCATCATTGATCACTCGCCATCTATGATTCCTTCTGCGGCAGGGATTGAAGTGGCAGCTTGCCGAAAGCGCTGCCTTAGAAACTGCCGGCGGGTGCAGGCGACCGGAGGAAGCCCGCGCACCGCATGCAGTTACAGGCCAGGGCTGAGGCAACTAAAACGGAAAGCCCGGTTCAGCCGCCCTCAGGATAAATCGGAAAATGGCGGGAGCAGTCAAAGGAAAAATCCGCTGTCCCGCCTTCCGGTTTAAAAACCGGGCAAACTTTTATTATAAAGTAAGTTAAAGGCCACAAACTATTTTGACGGGAATGCCGTTAATTTTATACTTTTGTTCAAACTAAAAGCATCAAACCGTGAGTTTATTATTTTTGGATTTAGGCACCGGAGAGATTTTGCTGATCGTATTGGCAATCTTCTTGGTTTTTGGCCCCGGCAAGATACCGGAACTGGCCCGTGGCCTTGGAAAGTTCGTGAGTGAAATCAAAAAGGCATCCGAAGATGTGAAAAACGAGATCAACCGGGAGGCGTCCCGTATTGAGCGGGAAGAAAAGCTGAAAGAATACAAGAAGAACCTGGATCTGGAAGGCGAGGACGGAGAGACTGCGGAAGAAAATGCACCGGTTCAAAAGAAAAAAACCACACGAAGCAAGGCGCCTGCCAGGAAAAAGGCTGTACCTGAAGCTGACATTGTAAGCGAAGAAACCGGCGTCAGACCGGCTGCCAAAAAGAAACCGGCCGCTTCTGCAAAAAGTAAGAAACCGGTCGCTGGAAAAGAGACCAAAACGGTTGCAAAGAAACCCAGGGCCGCAGCAAAAAAACCGGCCGCCCAAGTAAAAGAAGCCACCCCCGGGGGAAAGGAAGTGAAAAAGACGCCGGCCAGGAAGCCGGCCGCCAAAAAGACCAGGGCGGTTACTACAAAGTCCGCTCCGGAGAAAGCAGTAAAAACAGAAGTGAACACCACCAAACCGGTAACGGAAACCGCCAAGGATCAATCTTAAACCATTCTCATCACCCAAAATGCCGGAGGAAAATGTCATGGTCAGGTCAAAAGCAGGGAAGTATTTGTTGGGATTACTTTTTTTGCTGTTGCCTCTCCTCTCCTATTCCCAGCATCTGGGCCGGGTGAAATCGGCGGATCAGCTTTACGAAAACCAGCAGTACTGGAT